>NZ_DEYI01000051.1:2153-9123 GCF_002364475.1 Idiomarina sp. UBA3162 | reverse complement strand
CAATTTAGTGGGGTAAATTAGAATGTGGTTGGAGAGGCAGTGGTACCGAAAGCGTTTGCATCCACTGCTGTACCTGCTTACACCCTTATCACTGGTATTTTGGTTATTGACTAATCTGCGCCGGTCGTTGTACCGCTTCGGTATTTTAAAAATATACCAAGCACCTGTACCTGTACTTGTAGTTGGCAATATCAGTGTGGGTGGTACGGGTAAAACGCCTACGGTTATCGCGTTAGTTGAGCTGCTCAAGTCAGAGGGTTATACGCCTGGCATAGTGAGCCGTGGCTATGGTGCTAACGCCCAATACCCACACCTAGTCACCATGGATGACAGCCCAGAGCTCGCCGGTGACGAACCACTCATGATTCGACAGATAGCCGACGTCCCTGTGGTGATTAGTCCCAAACGTGCTGATGCGGTTAGGCAATTAGTTGCGGAGCATCCCAATGTTGATTTGGTGATTAGTGACGATGGTATGCAGCATTATGCATTAGGTAGAGACTTGGAGTTAATTCTAGTCGATGCTGAGCGCGGCTTGGGTAACGGTTGGCTGTTACCTGCTGGTCCCCTGCGAGAAGGGCCTTGGCGGTTGCGCGGTGCGCGTTGGGTGATTTCACTCTATGCACAACATCCATTTGCACATTATGTCGGCGAGGTTAAAGCACAGCCGTGGCGTCGAGTAATCGATGATGAAGAAGTTGAGCTACCCGAACGCACGACCTTTCATGCGGTGGCTGGAATCGGTAACCCGGAGCGCTTTTTTACCAGTCTTCAGCATCAGCACATCAAGCTTGAGAGTACTCAAGCGTTTCCCGATCATTATCGATTTACTGCGGATGACTTACAACAGTACCAAAATAAAACATTACTGATGACACAAAAAGATGCTGCGAAGTGTCGTGGCATAGCAGCCGATAATTGGTACTATCAACCGATATCTGCACACTTTCCTGAGAAATTTAATGCTGATTTGCTTGAGGCGATTCGGCATATTCATAAATGAGGTTTAACTGTGAGTTTTGATACAGGTTTACTGAATATAATAGCGTGCCCGAGTTGTAAAGGGCGATTAGTCTGGCATGAAGCTAGACAGTGGCTGGTTTGCCGTGGCGAGCGACTCGCGTTTGAGCTCGAAGAGGGGATTCCCGTATTAATGAGCGAAAAGGCTAAGTCATTAAATTCAGAAGAAATGGAACAGGTACCTTTATGAGTTTTACCGTCATTATTCCAGCACGCTACCCATCAAGCCGTTTGCCAGGTAAACCGTTAGCCGATATCGGCGGTAAGCCGATGATTCAACATGTATACGAACGTGCGATACAAAGCGGTGCTGCGGAAGTGATTATTGCGACAGATGACCAGCGTATTGCTGACGTGGTGGAACGCTTTGGTGGACGCAGTATGCTTACTGCCAGTGATCACCAATCGGGTACTGAACGTCTTGCCGAAGTTGTTGAACAACTGGCGCTTTCAGAGGATCAAGTCGTGGTTAACGTACAAGGGGATGAGCCTTTTATTCCGCCTGAAATTATCCGGCAAGTGGCTGATAACTTGGCGAACCAACGTGTTGCACCTATGGCGACATTAGCGGTGCCGATGGCGACCGCAGATGAAGTGTTTAATCCGAATGCAGTAAAAGTCGTGTGTGACTCGGCAGGGTACGCGCTTTATTTCAGTCGCGCGCCTATTCCGTACAACCGTGACCAATTTAAGTCATTGGACGACCAGCAGTCTGAACAGGTCGATGGTTACATGCGACATATCGGCATTTATGCCTATCGTGCGGACTTTATTAAACGCTATGTGGCTTGGAGTGAGAGCCCGCTTGAGCGTATCGAGTCATTGGAGCAGTTGCGTGTGCTATGGCATGGCGAGAAAATTCACGTCGCTGAGGCAATTATGCCGCCCGCCGCTGGAATTGATACGCCAGAGGACTTAGAGCAAGCCCGCCAGCGTATAAAATAAAGCGTGTAGCAGCGATGGTTAGTCCATCGCTGCCATTTGTGCATACTCGTCTTCGAAAAAGAACTTGTCCTCACCAAAGGCCGGTTTCAATTGATGTAACCACGTTGCTTTTGGGTCATACTTCGCAAAAAATGGACGTTGTACCCAGTCTGGATTGCGACCCTGAATAAAGCGCAACGCGAACACCTTCTCGCCCGCCACCTCAGTCACACCTTGTACCTCAACTTTACCTGGTCCAGCACTCATCGACGGGCCTCGAACCGTGCGCGCAATACCCGATACTTGTTGATAAGCTTGTTGGAATACTTCCCATGTACGCTCGAGCGGTACTTCAAAGTAACGTTTAGCACCCGTGTCACGCTCGACAAACATGTAGTAGGGGATCATACCGAGCTGCACTTCGCGCTCCCACATATCCGCCCATACTTTAGGGTCGTCATTAATATGGCGTAATAAAGGCGCCTGACAGCGGATCTGTGCGCCGGTGGCGCGTAAACGACGAATTGCTTCTTCGCAGACTTCGGTGCGTAGTTCGTTGTGATGGTTCAAATGCGCCATGATGGAGACGTGTTTACCGCCACGTACAAGCCTTTCAAGCAAACGCATTAATTCGTCTGCATCAGGGTCTGTAATAAAGCGATAAGGCCAAAATGTTAGCGCTTTGGTGCCAATACGAATCGTTTTAATATGGTCGAACTCAGGCTGCAGTAGCCCTTCTAAATAATGCTTCAACTTACGCGTGCGCATGACCATTGGGTCACCGCCTGTAACGAGTAAGTCAGTTACTTCTTTATGCTGTGCGAGATAGCGATGTAGTTGATCGGCATCATTGGAGTTGAAGCGTGTTGCTTTACCGACGAACTGAGCCCAGCGGAAACAAAAGGTGCAATAGCTGTGGCAATACTGACCTTGAGCAGGGAAGAATAACACTGTTTCGCGATACTTGTGCTGCATGCCTGGCAATGGCTCGCCATCAACGTGAGGTACGTTCATCTGCATTTGCCCGGCTGGATGTGGGTTCATCTCTTGGCGCAACTGAGTAGCGAGGTCAAAGACTTCATTGGTCGTATGCTTGCCCGACATCAAATCGGCCATACGTTGGAATGCGCTTGGATCGAGCATATCCTTTTGCGGAAAGGTGAGCTGAAACAGCGGATCGTTAGGTACGTTTTCCCAGTCGATGAGCTCATTAAAAACATACTCGTTGACTCGGAACGGTAAAACGTTCGCGACCACTTTCATTTCGAATCGAATATCATCGGGTACGCGTTTAAGTGCTTCAATCTTGTCCAACTGACGATGTTGGTAAACTTTGAAGCGACGCGGAGTAATTACGGGTTGCTGTACGTTAACTACTTGCTGCATAAGCCTCTCTATATGTTGTAAATGCCATTAGCGGCGCAATAGACAAAATTGCGCTGTATTATAATGAAATTACTGGTGTCTTGCACGTAAACCGTGGGATTTAATCGTATGTACTCTTAATAATATCGATTGAGGCAATCGCTTATTTGGATGTTGTGATGGGGTAGGGAGTTATCGTTACCCTTAACTCGAGCCCAAAAAAAAGCGCCCCTCGGGGCGCTTTGTATGTGTTTGCATAGCGACTACATCACAGCTTACTTCTTGATAGGTTTGAAGTCGCGTTGTGTGTGGCCCGTGTATAGTTGGCGAGGACGGCCGATTTTTTGGCTCTCTTCGCTCATCATTTCGTGCCAGTGTGATACCCAACCCACCGTACGTGACAGTGCGAAGATGACGGTAAACATGTTGGTTGGAATACCAATCGCTTTGAGTACGATGCCCGAGTAGAAATCGACGTTCGGGAACAACTTCTTCTCTACAAAGTAGTCGTCTTCAAGCGCGATGCGCTCAAGTTCCATCGCAACATCCAACAATGGATCGTCACGTTTCAATTCTTTCAATACTTCGTGGCACGACTCGCGCATGACTGTCGCACGTGGGTCCATGTTTTTATAAACACGGTGACCGAAGCCCATCAGACGGAACGGGTCGTTCTTGTCTTTTGCTTTTTCGATGTACTTAGGAATGTTTTCTACTGAACCAATTTCAGCCAACATACGCAGACACGCTTCGTTCGCACCACCATGTGCAGGGCCCCATAGCGATGCAACACCCGACGCAATACATGCGTATGGGTTAGCACCCGAAGAGCCTGCCAAACGAACAGTCGACGTTGAAGCGTTTTGTTCGTGATCGGCGTGAAGGATAAAGATGCGATCCATTGCTTTTGCAACAGCAGGACTGATTTCATAGTCTTCTGCAGGCACAGAGAACATCATGTTCAGGAAGTTTTCGGCATAGCCTAAGTCGTTGCGTGGATAAACGAACGGTTGACCAATGCTGAACTTGTATGCCATCGCTGCGATTGTAGGGATCTTCGCAATCAAGCGGTAGGCGCTACGTAAGCGCTGGTCCGCGTCATGAATGTCCAAATCATCATGGTAGAACGAAGACAATGCGCCTGTCACCGCGCACAACATTGCCATTGGATGCGCGTCGCGGCGGAAGCCATTAAAGAAATTATGCAAGCCCTGGTGCACCATCGTATGTTTTGTGATGGTCTTACGGAAATCTTGGTATTGCTTTTCGTCAGGCGCTTCGCCATGAAGCAACATGTAGCAGACTTCTAGATAATCCGCTTGTGTGGCGAGATCGCCAATCGGGTATCCGCGGTGCAACAAGACACCGTTTTCACCGTCAATATACGTGATTTTAGACTCACATGAGCCGGTCGCTAAAAATCCTGGGTCAAAGGTGAAATAGCCGTGTTTGCCTAAGCTGCGAACGTCGACGACATCCTTACCAGCTGAAGGGGATAAAACGGGTAACTCAATTGACTGTCCATCGATCTGTAAAGTGGCTTTACGATCAGCCATAAGGACTTCTCCTTGCATCTACTTTTTAAAAAGTGCGCTAATTTAACTCGAAATGCGTGCCAAATGTCAATTTTTGTAAAGGACTTGGCTACGACTACCCGATCATTATACGTGCATAAAGTGAATACAGGATTACATTTTTATGCGAGATACAACTTTAGTCTTAATCCAAATTCTTTCGATGTCCGTTATAGGCATTGGACATTGTAATTCAATGCTATGGTCGATATACTCACATACGTCGAGGTGGCATTAATTAACAGTGCTCCGGGCATTCTTTACATTTCTTGGTGCTTTATTGAAAGGCAATCTATCGTGAAAAAAGAAAGACCTGTAAACTTAGACTTATCTACCATTCAGTTTCCTGCCGCTGCCAAAGCATCTATCCTGCATCGGGTTTCCGGTGTCGTTATGCTTGTGTCACTGGCCTTCTTGATTTGGGCGTTCGCAACGTCTCTCAGTGGTCCTGAGGGGTTTGCTCAAGTAGAAAGCATAATGACTAGCTTTATCGCGAAGTTCATTGGCTGGGGTATTTTGACAGCGTTAGGATTCCACTTAATCATTGGTATTCGTCACTTGATCATGGATATGGGCTTCTGGGAAGAGCTTGATTCAGGCCGCGCCAGTGCCACTGCATCCATCGTAATTTCGATTATCGTGTCAGTTTTAGTAGGGGTGTGGTTATGGTAAGAGAAGCTGGAACCTTTGGACGTAGCGGCCCGCATGACTTCATTTTGTTGCGTGCTTCAGCAGTCGTTATGTTGCTATATGTCTTGTTCATGGTGGGCTTCTTTGCGTCAACAGCGGACGTAACCTACGCCAACTGGACGGGCTTGTTTTCGAATTTGTGGATGAAAGTGTTCACGTTGTTAGCGCTTACCGGCGTGTTGGTACACGGCTGGATTGGTATCTGGCAAGTACTTACGGACTATGTTAAAGCCTCGGGTGTACGCGCTTTTATTCAGTTCGTATTCAGCGTTGGGCTCATCATCGTTTGGCTCACTGGCTTGTTTGTACTGTGGGGTGTTTAAGTGAACGTAAAAACTTTAGAATTTGATGCCGTTGTAATCGGCGCGGGCGGCGCAGGCATGCGTGCTGCGTTGCAAATTTCCCAAGAAGGTATGAGCTGTGCGTTGATGTCCAAAGTGTTTCCAACGCGTTCTCACACTGTTTCTGCGCAAGGTGGTATCACCGTTGCTTTGGGTAACGCCCACGAAGACGATTGGCAATGGCATATGTTTGATACCGTCAAAGGGTCAGACTACATTGGCGACCAAGACGCAATTGAGTACATGTGTAAGAGCGGTCCAGAAGCGATCTTAGAGCTCGAAAACATGGGCTTACCATTCTCCCGTTTTGAAAATGGTAAAGTGTATCAGCGTCCTTTCGGTGGCCAATCAAAAGAATTTGGTGGTGAGCAGGCAGCACGTACAGCAGCTGCAGCTGACCGTACCGGTCACGCTTTGCTACATTTGTTGTATCAGCAAAACGTGAAAAACAAGACGACGGTATTCTCGGAGTGGTATGCACTCGACATCGTTAAGAACCAAGACGGCGCCGTGTGCGGTGTCACGACGATGAATATTGAGACCGGTGAAGTCTACTATGTTAAAGCTAAAGCGGTCGTATTGGCGACCGGTGGTGCGGGGCGTATTTATGCTTCTACAACCAACGCGCATATCAATACGGGCGACGGCGTAGGTATGGCTTTACGTGCAGGTGTACCTGTACAAGATATGGAAATGTGGCAGTTCCACCCAACCGGTATCGCAGGTGCAGGTTGCTTGGTAACCGAGGGTTGCCGTGGTGAAGGTGGTTACTTGCTTAACAAAGATGGCGAGCGCTTCATGGAACGCTATGCACCAAACGCAAAAGATTTGGCATCGCGTGACGTCGTTGCACGTTCAATGATGACCGAGATTCGCGAAGGTCGTGGTTGTGATGGCCCTTGGGGTACACACTTGAAATTGAAGCTCGATCACTTGGGTAAAGAGACGCTCGAAAGCCGTCTACCAGGTGTATGCGACTTATCACGCACGTTTGCTCATGTCGATCCGGTTAAAGAGCCAATTCCAGTCATCCCAACCTGTCACTACATGATGGGC
>NZ_DEYI01000051.1:1672-1825 GCF_002364475.1 Idiomarina sp. UBA3162 | reverse complement strand
TACATGATGGGCGGTATTCCAACTGATGTGAATGGTCAGGTATTGGACATCGATAGCGAAGGTCAATCAAAACCAGTGCAAGGTCTGTTTGCTTGTGGTGAGATTGCCTGTGTATCGGTACACGGTGCGAACCGCTTAGGTGGTAACTCATTA
>NZ_DEYI01000051.1:535-1355 GCF_002364475.1 Idiomarina sp. UBA3162 | reverse complement strand
CCGCTTAGGTGGTAACTCATTACTTGACTTGGTCGTATTCGGCCGTGCGACAGGTATGCACTTAGGTGAACACTTGGCTGCGAATGCGGAAGCGCGCGAAGCGTCAAAAGACGATGTTGATGCAGCGCTAAGTCGCTTTAACCGTTGGGAAAATACCCAGAAAGGTGAAGACCCTGCGCAAATTAAGAAAGACTTGCAGCAATGCATGCAGATGAACTTCTCGGTATTCCGTGAAGGCGATGCGATGGCTGATGGTCTTAAAGAGCTGGCAGAAATCCGCGAGCGTCTGAAAAATGCACGTTTGGATGATACATCTAAAGAGTTCAATACTCAGCGTGTTGAGTGCTTGGAGCTCGATAACTTGATGGAAACAGCTTATTCTACTGCTGTAGCGGCCAACTTCCGTACGGAAAGCCGTGGTGCGCACAGTCGTGCTGACTATCCTGACCGTGATGATGATAACTGGTTAGTACACAGTGTGTACCGTCCAGAAGACGAGCAGATGGTTAAGCGTGAAGTGAATATGGCACCTAAGCTACGTGAAGCTTTCCCTCCGAAAGCACGTACTTATTAATAAGGGGTTAAAACGATGAAAACAGTTAATATTTCGATTTATCGTTACAACCCGGATGTTGATGACGCACCATACATGAAAGACTATTCTCTTGAAATTGAAGAGAATCAGGATTTGATGGTGCTGGATCTTTTGATTAAATTAAAAGAAAAAGATCCGTCGTTAGCGTTCCGGCGCTCATGTCGTGAGGGCGTGTGTGGCTCTGACGGTTTAAACATGAACGGTAAAAATGGTTTGGCATGTATC
>NZ_DEYI01000051.1:0-216 GCF_002364475.1 Idiomarina sp. UBA3162 | reverse complement strand
AAATGGTTTGGCATGTATCACGCCAATGTCATCGTTGAAAGGTGGCAAGATCGTGATTCGCCCGTTACCAGGCTTACCTGTCATCCGTGACTTGATTGTAGACATGAGTCAGTTCTACAAACAGTACGAAAAAATTAAGCCTTTCTTGATTAATGATGACAAAACGCCAGCGCGTGAGCATCTGCAATCACCAGAAGAGCGTGCACACTTAGATGG
>NZ_DEYI01000007.1:5879-9124 GCF_002364475.1 Idiomarina sp. UBA3162 | reverse complement strand
GAGCGCAAAAATCCCTATAATATCAAGCAAGTTTCGGTCGCGGGGTGGAGCAGTCTGGTAGCTCGTCGGGCTCATAACCCGAAGGTCGTAGGTTCAAATCCTGCCCCCGCAACCAATTTCGAATGCTCTTTTTGAGTGTTTGAAATAGACAAAGGGTCCAGTGTTTAAAAAGCCCCGCAGAAGCTCGGGGCTTTTTGCTATGTGGCCTTAGCTATCTTAAGGATAGTCACAACACTGGGCGCTCGCGCCCTTTTTTTGTTTTAGGAGGCAATTTGGCACGTATAGAAGAGCGTTTATCGGACATGCTTCGCCCAGCTGTAGAAGCTTTGGGATTTGAATTATGGGGCGTCGAATTTGTTCGTGCGGGCAAGTTTTCAACGTTACGCATCTACATTGACAAAGAAGAAGGTATCAGTGTTGATGACTGTGCTGATGTCAGTTATCAAGTCAGTTCGGTACTCGATGTAGAAGATCCGATTAATACGGAATATAACCTGGAGGTTTCTTCTCCGGGGATGGAACGTCCGTTCTTCTCTATTGCACAAATGCAGCCTTACATTGGCGAGACGGTAGCGTTCGAGCTAGCCGTAGCAAAGCAAAATAAACGGAAGTTTCAAGCGGTTCTGGAAGGAATTGAAGATGACCAACTGCAACTTAGCGTTGGTCAAGAGTCGTTGACGGTGGGTATGCACGAAATTAAGAAGGCCCACTTAGTACCGTCATTTGATTAACGATTTGCGTTGGTGAGGCAGAATCATGAGTAAAGAAATCCTGTTGGTAGCTGAGGCTGTTTCCAACGAGAAGGCAGTACCTCGAGAGAAAATTTTTGAAGCGTTAGAATCAGCGTTAGCACATGCCACGAAAAAGAAGTATGACGGTGATATTGACGTACGTATTGATATTGACCGCGCGACCGGTGAGTTTGATACATTCCGTCGCTGGTTAGTCGTTGAAGATACGGATACGGGTTTAGAAAACCCGTATCGTGAAATTAGCTTGTCTGCGGCACAATATGAAAACCCAGAGTTACAACTGGGTGACTATGTAGAAGAGCAAATCGAGTCGATTCAGTTTGACCGCATTACTACACAAACCGCCAAGCAAGTGATTGTTCAGAAAGTGCGTGAAGCAGAGCGTGCGCAAGTGGTTGACGAGTATCGTGACCAAGTCGGTGAGTTGGTCACCGGGACGGTCAAACGCGCTAACCGTGAACATGTTATCCTTGATTTAGGTAATAATGCTGAGGCGATAGTGTATCGTGAAGAAATGTTGCCGCGTGAATCTGTACGTCCAGGTGACCGAGTACGTGGTTTGCTTTACGATGTGCGACCAGAAGCGCGCGGTGCGCAGCTATTCGTTACACGGTCTCGTCCAGAGTTCTTAATGGAATTGTTCCGTATCGAAGTTCCGGAAATCGGCGAGGAAATGATCGAGCTCAAAGGCGCCGCTCGTGACCCGGGATCACGTGCTAAAATTGCTGTGAAAAGCAACGATCGCCGCATCGACCCAGTCGGTGCTTGTGTCGGGATGCGTGGTGCACGTGTTCAAGCAGTATCAGGTGAGCTTGGTGGTGAACGGGTTGATATCGTACTGTGGGATGATAACCCAGCCCAGTTCGTTATTAATGCAATGGCGCCTGCAGAAGTGGCTTCTATCGTAGTTGATGAAGATGCACACACCATGGATATCGCTGTTGCAGCTGATAACCTGGCGCAAGCGATTGGCAAAAGCGGACAAAACGTACGTCTAGCAAGCCAACTGAGTGGCTGGACGCTGAACGTAATGACTGTTGATGATTTCAACGAGAAAAACGAAGCGGAAACTAATCGTTTATTAAACTTATTTATTACTAGTCTCGATATCGACGAAGATTTCGCTGCGGTACTTGTAGACGAAGGTTTCTCTTCACTTGAGGAAGTGGCTTACGTTCCTGTAGCCGAATTCCTTGAAATTGAAGGGATGGATGAAGATATTGTTGAAGAATTACGTGGACGCGCACGTGCTTATTTAACAACTAAAGCACTGGCTGACGAAGAGTCTCTTGAGTCAGCAGAGCCGGACGAATCATTACTTGGGCTTGAAGGAATGGACCGCCACTTGGCGTACGTTCTTGCCAGTCGCGGTGTGACCTCATTAGAGGAGCTCGCGGAGCAAGGCATTGATGACTTAGCCGGAATCGAAGAGCTGGATGAACAGCAAGCTGGCGACTTAATCATGAAAGCCCGCAATATTTGCTGGTTCAGCGAATAACCACGATCAGCGGAGGTACAACAGACTATGGAAGAAGTAACGCTCGAAAAGCTGGCCAAAGATGTCGGTACAACAGTTGATCGTCTGATTCAGCAGTTTGCTGAAGCGGGCATTAAAAAAACGCCTGATGACGGCGTGACAGAAGATGAGAAACAAAAACTATTGGCACATTTGAATAAGCAGCATGGCGGCGGTGGCTCCTCAGAGCCCAGCAAAATGACCCTGAAGCGTAAAACTAAGAGTACGCTAAGTGTCGGTGGTGGCCGTGATGCCAAATCAGTACAAGTCGAAGTGCGCAAAAAGCGTACATATGTAAAACGTTCAGCTGCTGAAGAGCAAGAACGCGAGGAGCAAGAGCGTCTTGCCGCAGAGAAAGAAGCGGAAGAGGCGAAGCGTCGCGAAGAAGAAGCCAAAGCCAAGGCGGAAGAAGAAAAACGCCAACAAGCGGAGGCTGAAGCCAAAGCTAAAGCAGCGCGCGAAGCTGAAGAGAAAGAGAAAGCGGCTCGTAAAGAGAAAGAAAAAGCTAAACAGAAAGCGGAAGCAGAACGTCGTGCGGCAATGACGCCGGAGGAACGTGAAGCGGCCGATAAAGCCAAGCAAGAAGCAGATAAACTACGTATGCAGCAAGAAGAAGAAGCGCGCAAAAAGGCTGAGAAAGAAGCTGAAAAGCAAGCGGAAGAAGCACGTCGTTTAGCTGAAGAAAATGCCAAGCGTTGGGAAGAAGAAGAGAAAGAACGTAAAAAAGCGGAACAAGAAGAAGTTCACTTTACGACCTCTTCGACGGCCCAAGAGGCAGAAGACGCGCAAGATTATGACGAAGAGCGTAAGTCGCGTCGTCGTAACAAAAAGCGTCGTCGTAAAGATGAAGAAGCTGATGAGCGCGCACCGCGTCGTGAGAAACGTCGCAAAGGTGGTCGCCGTGGCTCAAGCTTGCAGCAAGGTTTCAATAAGCCAGCACAGCCGGTTGAGCGTGATGTGAAAATTGGTGAGACCAT
>NZ_DEYI01000007.1:5282-5568 GCF_002364475.1 Idiomarina sp. UBA3162 | reverse complement strand
TGATGTGAAAATTGGTGAGACCATCACTGTAGGTGAATTGGCAAACCGTATGGCAGTCAAAGCCAGTGAATTGATCAAGACCATGATGAAGATGGGTGAAATGGTCACTATCAATCAGATTCTTGATCAAGAAACAGCGGCGCTAGTTGTTGAAGAGTTAGGCCATAAAGCGGTTGTTGTTAAAGACAACGCGTTGGAAGAAGAAGTTTTGTCAGACCGTTCTGAAGGTGGTGAGGAAGAGCCTCGTGCGCCAGTGGTCACGGTTATGGGTCACGTTGACCACGGT
>NZ_DEYI01000007.1:0-4958 GCF_002364475.1 Idiomarina sp. UBA3162 | reverse complement strand
CACGTTGACCACGGTAAGACCTCTTTGCTTGACCATATCCGTAAAGCGAAAGTGGCATCAGGCGAGGCGGGTGGTATCACCCAGCATATCGGTGCATATCACGTTGAAACCGATCACGGCATGATCACATTCTTAGATACACCGGGACACGCAGCGTTTACTTCAATGCGAGCGCGCGGCGCAGGTGCGACGGACGTCGTTATTCTTGTAGTCGCAGCGGACGACGGTGTGATGCCGCAAACCAAGGAAGCGGTACAGCACGCTAAAGCAGCGGGTGTACCTATCGTGGTTGCCATCAACAAGATGGATAAAGAGGAAGCTGACCCTGACCGTGTGAAAAACGAGCTGGCACAACATGACGTTATCCCTGAGGACTGGGGTGGTGATGTGATGTTCGTTCCTGTCTCTGCACACAGTGGCATGGGTATTGATGAACTACTTGAAGCTATCTTGTTGCAGTCAGAAGTACTTGACTTGAAAGCAGAAAAAACCGGTATGGCGTCAGGGATCGTGGTCGAGTCACGCTTAGACCGTGGCCGTGGTCCAGTGGCGACAGTATTGGTGCAGCGCGGCTTGCTGCGCCAGGGCGATATCGTTCTTTGTGGTCTTGAATATGGTCGTATTCGTGCGATGCGCGATGAGACGGGCAAGGAGATCAAAGAAGCGGGTCCTTCGATTCCAGTAGAGATTCTAGGTTTGTCGGGTGTTCCGCAAGCGGGTGATGAAGCGACTGTAGTTAAAGACGAGCGTAAAGCACGTGAAGTAGCAAACTACCGTCAAGGTAAATACCGTGAAGTTAAACTTGCGAAACAGCAGAAAGCGAAACTTGAGAACATGTTCGCCAACATGGCCGAAGGCGACGTATCTGAACTCAATATTGTATTGAAATCAGATGTGCAAGGTTCGTTGGAAGCCATCTCTGATGCGCTTGTGAAGCTATCGACAGACGAAGTTAAAGTTAACATCATTGGTAGTGGTGTCGGCGGTATTACCGAAACCGATATCTCACTTGCAAGTGCATCGAATGCTATTGTTGTGGGCTTTAACGTACGTGCGGAAGCTGCAGCTAAGAAACTTGTCGAACAAGAGAACGTTGATTTACGCTATTACAGCGTTATTTACGACTTGATTGATGAAGTTAAGCAGGCAATGACCGGTATGTTACGCCCTGAGTTTAAACAACAAATCATCGGTCTTGCAGAAGTCCGTGATGTGTTTAAATCGCCGAAATTGGGTGCTATTGCAGGTTGTATGGTCACTGAAGGTATCGTTAAGCGCTCAGCGCCTATCCGTGTCCTACGTGACAATGTCGTTATCTATGAAGGTGAGCTGGAGTCACTGCGCCGCTTTAAAGATGACGTACAAGAAGTCCGTAATGGTATGGAATGTGGTATCGGTGTTAAGAACTACAACGATGTCAAAGAAGGCGACCAGATTGAGGTATTTGAGACTGTACAGGTTGAACGTACACTGTAAACCTCAATGGCTTGTTTTCGATTATGATAAAACCGCGGGCGTACTGTCCGCGGTTTCAGTTTGGAAGGGTTATGGCACAAGAATTTAGTCGTACAGAACGTGTTCGCCATCAGCTACAGCGCGAAATCGCGATGATTTTGCAACGTGAAGTAAAAGATCCGCGTGTCAGCATGGTGACTGTATCGGATGTTGAAGTCTCGCGGGACTTGGCATATGCCAAAGTTTTCGTCACCTTTTTGCATGATGACGATGATCAAGTTAAAGCAGGCCTTAAAGTATTGAATCAGGCGGCAGGCTTTATCCGTTCATTGCTAGGCAAACGTATTAAAGCGCGTGTGGTTCCAGAACTTAAGTTTCAACACGATGGCTCGCTTAACGAAGGTATTCGTATGAGTCGGTTGGTGGATGAAGCGCGTAAGCGGGATAAGAACGGATCTGAGGGTGAATAAATGGGTCAGGCACGTCCGCGTAAGGGTCGGCCAATAAACGGCGTACTGTTACTCGATAAACCCAAAGAAATGACATCGAACCGCGCAATCCAAGTGATTAAGCGGCTATATGAAGCACAAAAAGTCGGTCACACGGGTGCGCTTGATCCTCTAGCGACAGGGCTTTTGCCGGTGTGTCTCGGCGAAGCCACTAAGTTTTCGCAGTATTTATTGGACGCTGACAAAGCCTATCGCGTAAGAGCTCAACTCGGTGTACGCACGAGTACGAGCGATGCCGAAGGTGAAGTGGTGGAGCAGAACCCGGTTAACGTGTCGGACAAACAATTGAACGACGTCATTGGTCAGTTCATTGGTGAACAAGCGCAAACACCTTCAATCTATTCGGCTTTAAAGTATGAGGGTAAACCGCTTTATTATTACGCACGTCGCGGTATTGAAGTGCCTCGTAAAACGCGCACGATAAGTATTCGCGGAATTGAGCTGCTGCATCGTGACGGTGACTTCGTTACCTTGCAAGTCGCGTGTTCAAAAGGGACTTATATTCGTACGTTAGTCGATGATATGGGTCAAGCTCTTGGTTGCAGCGCTCACGTGCGCGATTTGCATCGCACTCACGTAGCCAATTTAACGGATGAACAACAGTGGTCACTCGATGCGCTCGAAGCGTTGTCGGATGAACAGCGTTTAGCCTGCCTTCAGCCAGTTGATACCTTGCTTAGTGCGTTGCCTACGCAGGCGATTAGTCAGTCTGAGGCGCGTGACGTGATGCACGGGCAACCGGTGTTTAATCACACGCTGGACACCATGGCAGTGGGTGATGAATGCCGTTTATGTGCCGAAAGTAATGATGGTGAGGCGGTGTTTGTGGGGGTGGTGTCGCTGCGCAAAGACGGCAAGCTATGGCCCAAGCGCGTGCTTGCACTGGAATATTGCGGTTTTCAGTTGTCCGATTTGAAATAGTCATTGAAATATTCGCTGAGCGCCTTATAATACGCGCTCTCTCCGCTGCTGAATTAGTGATCGGAAGCGGGTCATTTAAAACTTAAGGAGTTATTATGTCACTAACTGTTGAGCAAAAAGCAGAAATCGTAAAGGAATTTGGTCAGGGCGAGAACGATACAGGTTCTCCAGAAGTGCAAATCGCTTTGCTGACTAAAAACTTGGCGGAATTGCAAAGTCACTTTAAAGCGCACAAGAAAGATCACCACTCACGTCGTGGCTTGTTGCGTATGGTTAGTCAGCGTCGTAAATTGCTAGACTACCTTAAAAAGAAAGACCAAAGCCGTTATGTAGCGGTTGTTGAGAAGCTTGGCATCCGTCGCTAAGTCAAAAGATTTCGAAAAAAGGGCCCTTTGGGGCCCTTTTTTTATGCTTATTTTTTGTTAAGGGGTCTTAATTCTGTCATCTATGCCTTATACTATGTGACGATTGAAAATAGATAGAAAACGAACACCAATCCGGGTGTTCACATTCAGTTAGGTAAAGGAAAGCAAAACGTGAATCCAATAACTAAACAATTTCAGTATGGTCAACACACAGTTACATTGGAAACGGGCGTTGTAGCTCGTCAAGCGACTGCGGCTGTCATGGCCAGCATGGACGATACAACCGTACTTGTCAGCGTAGTAGCTAAAAAAGAAGCGCGTGAAGGACAAGACTTTTTCCCGCTAACGGTCAACTACCAAGAAAAGACTTATGCTGCGGGTAAAATCCCAGGTGGTTTCTTTAAACGTGAAGGCCGTCCTAGCGAAAACGAGACATTGACATCACGTCTTATCGATCGCCCGATTCGTCCATTGTTCCCTGAAGGGTTCATGAACGAAGTACAAGTGGTCGCTACCGTTGTTTCGGTAAACCCCCAAGTAAGCCCAGATCTCGTAGCAATGATTGGTACCTCGGCGGCACTCGCTATCTCTGGCGTGCCATTTAACGGTCCAATTGGTGCTGCTCGCGTTGGTGTAATCAACGATGAATATGTACTCAACCCAACTCAAGATGAACTCGCTGAATCAAAACTCGATTTGATGGTTGCCGGTACGCAACAAGCGGTCTTGATGGTTGAATCAGAAGCCAACCTTCTATCAGAAGACACCATGCTCGGCGCAGTGATGTTTGGTCATGAGTCGATGCAAGTTGTGGTCGATGCGATCAACGAATTTGCTCAAGAAGCGGGTAAAGAAAAATGGGATTGGCAGGCGCCGCAAAAAGACGCCACTTTGGTTGAGAAAGTGAAGTCACTCGCCGAAGCGGGCATTGGTGAAGCCTATCGCATTACTGATAAAGCTGAGCGCTACGGTAAAATCGCTGAAGTTAAGCAAGCGATGATTGAGCAGCTCGTTGCTGAAAATGAAGAAGCCGACACTGATGAAGCGGGCAAAATCTTCCATGACGTCGAAAAAGACATCGTGCGCAGCCGCATCTTAGCGGGAGAAAAGCGTATAGACGGTCGTGACCCCGACATGGTGCGTGCTATCAGCGTAGCAACCGGTGTATTGCCGCGTACGCACGGTTCAGCCTTGTTTACCCGTGGAGAAACTCAGGCGTTAGTTACGGCGACGCTCGGTACTGACCGTGACGCGCAGATGATTGACGAATTGACTGGCACGTCAACGAGTCGCTTCTTGCTGCATTATAACTTCCCTCCTTACTGTGTGGGTGAGACCGGTATGGTCGGTGCGCCTAAACGCCGCGAGATTGGTCATGGTCGTCTTGCTAAGCGTGGTATCCAGGCGGTTATGCCGAGCCACGAAGAGTTCCCTTATACCGTCCGTGTGGTGTCTGAAATCACAGAATCCAATGGTTCGAGCTCAATGGCATCCGTGTGTGGCTCTTCATTAGCATTGATGGACGCAGGCGTTCCAATTAAGTCTTCAGTTGCGGGTATCGCTATGGGGCTTGTTAAAGAGGGCGATAAGCACGTCGTCTTGTCTGATATTTTAGGTGATGAAGATCACTTAGCAGATATGGACTTTAAAGTTACAGGTACTGCTGATGGTATTACTGCTTGCCAAATGGATATTAAAGTAAAAGGAT
>NZ_DEYI01000061.1:0-2635 GCF_002364475.1 Idiomarina sp. UBA3162 | reverse complement strand
ACATGGACTTTAAAGTAGCGGGTAATAACGAAGGTATTACTGCGTTGCAGATGGACATCAAAATTGATGGTATCACCCGCGACATCATGGAAAGCGCGCTAGGCCAAGCTAAAGCAGCACGTTTGCACATCTTATCTGTGATGGATGAGGCGATTGGTGAACACCGTGATGAGCTGTCTACTTACGCACCTCGTTTCACGACTATCAAGATTGATCAAGATAAGATCAAAGACGTGATTGGTAAAGGCGGCGCGGTTATCCGTGAGTTGACTGAGTCAACCAATACCAACATTGAAATTGGCGATGACGGCACTATTAAGATCGCTGCTAGCGACCAAAATGATGCCGACGCAGCGATTAAGCGTATTAAAGAGCTGACTGCTGAAATTGAAGTAGGCAAAATCTATCAAGGTAAAGTAGCCCGTATCGTTGACTTCGGTGCGTTCGTTACAGTACTACCGGGTAAAGATGGCTTGGTACATATTTCACAGATCGCTGAAGAGCGTGTGAATGATGTCAATGACTACTTGAAAGTCGGTGACACAGTGCCAGTTAAGGTGCTTGAAATTGACCGTCAAGGTCGTGTTCGTTTGAGCATGAAAGAAGCGGCTGAAAAGCCCGCTGAAGCGAATAACGAACAAGCAACTGAGCAAACCGAAGAGAAAAACGAAGACTAATCGTTAATCTTTATTCAGTAAAAGCCCTGTTGAGCTAGCTCAACGGGGCTTTTTTTGCTCTAATGGAGTAAATTCAAAAGGGTATTTTTATGCGATTACTTTCTTTGGCAGCGTTGCTTGCTATGACCCTAACAGGATGCGCAACCCCGCCGGCGAATCAAGCAAGGCAAGTCGCAGCACCGACACCTAATGTCGTGTTAGCTGAACCAGAGCAAGCTGAATTTCGCTATGAAATCGAGATCGCGCGTATTAATCAGATGGTTAGCGACGACTCGTTATCTGACGAAGAGTTGGCTTTCGCTTATTATCGTCGCGGGGCATTGTATGACGCGCTCGGTTTACGCACCTTATCACGCATGGATTTTATGCGAGCAATCGAAATTAAGCCGCGTTTAGCTGATGCCTACAACTACCTAGGTATACAGTACACTGAGTTAGGCGAATTTGATTTCGCTTTCGAAGCGCTTGATTCGGCTCTAGAACTCGATCCAGAACACCCATACGCCTTACTTAATCGAGGTATCGCCGAGTACTACGATAATCGAGTAAAGTTTGCGGTCAATGATTTTCAGCAACACCTCAACAACGATCCGAGTGACCCATATCGAGTGATTTGGTTGTTCTTGGCGCAATATCGAGAGTCACCCAATGAAGCACTTAACGCACTGGCACGTAATCAGCAAGGCATTGACGAAGACGATTGGGCAAACCGAATTATTGAATTGTATTTGGGGGAGCTCAGCGAGGGTGAGTTTTTGCAGCAACTTACCACCCAGTTGCGAGGGGATGAAACCCTAGCAGAACGTCTGTGTGAGGCTTATTTTTATTTAGGTAAATACAGTCAGCGTCAGCAACAATGGAGTAAGGCGGCCAACTACTTTAAGTTAGCACTAACGACCAATGTGCATGAATTTGTTGAACATCGTTACGCTGATATTGAATTGGAGCAAACTCGCAAACAACTGCAATGAGAATCCTCTGTTTTCTAATAGTGGTCACTCTAGTGGTGACCCTCATTGCCCAAGATTCTTATCCCACCTCAACACAACTGCGTTGGTCCGCCGCCTTAGCTGGAGACGCCAATGCCCAGTTTGAAGTGGGTGAACGTTATTGGCACACGCAACGCGCCAGTGAAGCATTAATATGGTGGCAACGCGCCGCCAAAAACGGTTCGCAAAACGCGCTAGAGCGATTACAGTCCGAATTTCCTCAACACAACAGGCGCTGGCTCAATATCGCGGCAGATCGAGGTGATGAGGTTGCTCAACAGCAGTTAGCCGATTTAGCTTTACATGATCCGACGGTCGCTTGGTCAGATTGGTATGAGCGCTTTGGCCAACCAGCGCTCTCCGTTCGAGCGCGCAAACTTATCGCCACGCAACATAAACAATCGTGTTCCTCAGTTGTGTCCGTTATCGCGCGTTCAAACGCGAGTAAAGGGCGTTTTGTTGCACTGCTCAACGCGGTCAGTAGCATGCAGAGTGAGTTGAGGACTCACTCTGTGTGCTTTGCCTGGCAGCGTAAATCCAAACAACATTGTTCAGTCGCAGATAACCAACAAGCGAAATGTGATGAGACTCACTTACCCAGCAACACACGAACCATTATTTTCGCAGAGGCGGGACGCTCATACACACGCCCTACAGTGATGGTACTTGGGCAAAGTGCCGACGATGATGTTATTAAGCATGAGTGGGCGCACTGGCTCGGTTTTGCTGATGAGTATGCCATGCGTATGCCCTATGCGGGTGACTTTTGCTTAGGACGCTATGCCACCGAGCCGGTCAATATCGTGGTGACCGAGAAACAGCGTATGACGAGCGATGAGTTACGGGCGTTATGGAATCGGCTGCCATGGCGCGAACATGTAAGCGATTGGCGCACGCTTGCACGCCCACTAGGTGCCGACCAGTGGCAGTTGGGGTCTTCAAATGATTTAGAGCGTGTCGGTTTGTATG
>NZ_DEYI01000079.1:7310-8018 GCF_002364475.1 Idiomarina sp. UBA3162 | reverse complement strand
ATTGCTACGGTAACGACCCCCAACGGTGAGGTTGAGTACGAAGTTGTGGAAGTTAAATACATTTAATCTCCTACACAGCCATCTAACAAAAACCCAGTTTTTTTTAAAACTGGGTTTTTTTGTGCTCAAAGGTTGCAAAACACTTTAATTTTTTAGAAAGTATTAATGCTGTGTTAATAATATGTTGTGGAGGTTTCATGGAAAGAAACGCTGTATTCGCCCCAAATTACGCTTGGGGTGAACCGACTATCAGGGAGTTGATGGAACGACTCAAACCGATTGCTCGAACGCAAACGATCAAAGGTGTTGTAGAGTGGTTAGGCGTGAGTTATCACGACTACAAAAATTGGCGCTATCGTCAGGTCATTCCGTACAAGCTACTCATTACAAAGCTAATGAATGAGGGGATCTCGATTGATTGGCTATTCGCACCGGGCGTCAAGCTGCTATATCCAAAAACAACACCGGAACTCTCAGAAAGTTTAAATTCGCTGACGTGTGAACAAGATTATCGCTTTTATTGGAAAGCCATGCAGATGGTAGAGCCCACACTGAAAAAGCACCATTTGGAGAACTCTGAGTCGCATCGTAACGAACTATTAAATGTTTATTTTCTGGCTCAGGAGGGATGGGTTAAAACGGAAGTCGCTATGGGATGCGTGGCGCGGGCAATGAGACGTGTCTCATGCCCTAATGCACCCGCCTATG
>NZ_DEYI01000079.1:483-6979 GCF_002364475.1 Idiomarina sp. UBA3162 | reverse complement strand
CCCGCCTATGATTGTAGCTAGGCTTTCGGTAAACGCATCCGAGGCTCTTTCGCGGGGCGGAACAAGATCTGTGTTTTACCAATGACTTGGACTTGTTCTGCACCGGTTTCACGTACAATGGCGTCCATCATTTGCTTACGCAACTCGCGCTCTTCTTCAGGCACTTTTACCTTAATTAGCTCGTGGTCTTCTAACGCCTGCTCGATTTCTGCTACAACCCCCTCAGTTAACCCGTTAGCACCGAGTAAAACGACAGGTTTGAGTGGGTGGGCTTCGCCTTTTAAAAACTGTTTTTGCTTATTGGTTAACGACATATGATAATAATCCTGTAATTTAAGCTTGAATTATATGTATTGTAACGCCATCTAATGGGTACACGCTAGTTTAATCAGACAGTCTGGATAGTATTAATGGGTAAAAAGCGCAGCGTCAGCAGCCAACGTTGGTTGAAAGAACATTTCGATGATCCTTTTGTGCAAAAGGCACAGAAACGTGGATTGCGTTCACGCGCCGTATTTAAGATAGAAGAAATTCAACAGCGTGATAAATTGATTAAAAAAGGGCAAACTGTTGTCGATTTGGGTGCCGCTCCTGGTGGCTGGTCGCAATACGTAGCCGATTACTTTAACGGCGACGGACAAATTATTGCGTGTGATATTTTACCGATGGACCCAATCGCTGGGGTCGATTTTTTGCAAGGTGACTTTCGTGAACAAGCTGTTTTGGACGCACTACTGAGCCGAATTGGTGGAAAAAACGTAGATGTAGTGTTGTCTGATATGGCACCCAACATGAGTGGCAATGATAATGTCGACCAGCCAAGAGCTATGTATTTAGTGGAGTTGGCGCTAGATATGTGTCACCAAGTACTGAAACCTGGCGGCAGTTTTGCGGTCAAAGTGTTTCACGGACAAGGTTTTGAAGAATTTCTTAAGGATGTCAGGGCAGCATTTAAAACCGTTAAAACGCGCAAACCCAGTTCTTCACGATCACGGTCACGCGAGGTTTACTTGGTAGCGACAGACTACAAGTTGTAGTACCCTGATATTAAAGATTGATTATTTAAATACACTAGAGGTAATAGGCTTTGAGCGATATGGCAAAAAATCTCATCTTGTGGCTCGTCATAGCCGTTGTGTTGATGAGCGTTTTTCAGAGCTTTAGCCCTGGCGAAAACGCTGGGTCTCGCATGGCGTATAGCGAGTTTCTAAAGCAAGTGGACAACGGTAATGTACGACGCGCTGATTTTGGTGAAGATGGTCGTACCATCACGGTAATGACTCGAAATGGCCAGTCGTATAAGACAGTCATTCCAACCCAATCCGATCCTAAAATTGTAGACCAGTTAGCGGCTAAAAATGTTGAGTTCTCGGGTACGCCACCCGAAGAGCCAAGCATTCTTACCTCGATTTTCATCTCTTGGTTCCCAATGTTGTTGTTGATCGGCGTCTGGATTTTCTTTATGCGCCAAATGCAAGGCGGCGGTGGTCGCGGTGCGATGTCGTTTGGTAAGAGTAAAGCGCGCTTGATGAGCGAGGATCAAATCAAAACAACATTCCGTGATGTAGCGGGCTGTGATGAGGCTAAAGAAGAAGTCACTGAGTTGGTTGATTACCTTAAAGATCCATCGAAGTTCCAGCGTTTGGGCGGTAAAATTCCTAAAGGCGTATTGATGGTGGGCCCACCGGGTACAGGTAAGACGTTGCTTGCTAAAGCTATTTCTGGTGAAGCAAAAGTACCTTTCTTTAGCATCTCTGGCTCTGACTTCGTCGAAATGTTTGTGGGTGTGGGGGCTTCACGTGTTCGTGACATGTTTGAGCAAGCTAAAAAATCGGCTCCATGTATCATCTTCATTGACGAAATCGATGCAGTAGGTCGTCAACGTGGCGCAGGTTTGGGCGGTGGTCACGATGAGCGTGAGCAAACACTGAACCAAATGTTGGTCGAAATGGATGGTTTTGAAGGTAACGAAGGTATTATCGTTATTGCAGCAACGAACCGTCCCGACGTACTTGATCCTGCGTTATTGCGCCCAGGTCGGTTTGACCGCCAAGTTATGGTGGGGTTACCGGACGTTCGTGGCCGTGAGCAGATTATTAAAGTACACATGCGTAAAGTCCCGCTTGGCGATGACGTGCGTGCTGATTTAATCGCCCGCGGTACACCTGGTTTTTCGGGCGCCGATTTGGCTAATTTAGTTAACGAAGCCGCGCTATTCGCAGCGCGAGGCAACAAACGCGTTGTCTCGATGGAAGAATTTGATAAAGCTAAAGACAAGATCATGATGGGCGCAGAACGACGTTCTATGGTAATGACGGACGATGAGAAGGCGATGACTGCCTATCACGAAGCCGGTCATGCTATCGTGGGTCGTTTGGTACCCGAACATGACCCTGTTTATAAAGTGTCGATTATTCCGCGTGGGCGTGCTTTAGGTGTGACGATGTACTTGCCCGAGCAAGATCGTGTGAGTCATTCCAAGCAACATCTGGAGAGTATGATCTCAAGCTTATTTGGTGGTCGTCTCGCAGAGCAAATTATTTATGGCGCGGATAAGGTTACTACGGGTGCTTCGAATGACATTGAGCGCGCAACAGAAATAGCTCGCAAGATGGTCACGCAATGGGGCTTGTCAGAAAAAATGGGTCCTCTACTCTATGCTGAAGATGAAAATGAGGTCTTCTTGGGGCGTCAAGTCACTCAGCATAAGCATATGTCTGATGATACAGCGCGTGCCATTGATGAAGAAGTTAAATCAGTTATTGATCAAAACTATCAACGTGCTAAGACAATCTTAGAGGAAAATGTTGATATTTTGCATGCGATGAAAGATGCCTTGGTGAAATACGAGACCATCGATGCAGAGCAGATCGATGACTTGATGAACCGTCGTGATGTGCGTCCGCCTAAAGGTTGGGATGACCAAGACGACAATGGCAATGGCACAAGCGGTGGCACCGCCGAGAAATCGGAGCAGGAAGAGCGACCGGAGCGTCCTATTAATGTGGACAAGCCGGGCGACGCCACGTCGTAACAATTAAGCAGTAAAAAGCCACCAACTGGGTGGCTTTTTTTTGTCAGTAGTTTGAGAACAAATAATACGAGGAACAGACCATGGGTAAGCTTGCTCGACCGCTGAGTGTAATGGGTATCTTGAACATTACACCCGACTCGTTTAGTGATGGTGGCCATTACAATAATGTTGATGATGCACTACGACGTGCTGAAGCGATGATTAACGCAGGCGCTACTTGGCTAGATATTGGCGGCGAGTCGACACGTCCTGGCGCGGAGGCGGTTGCTGAGGCTGAGGAGCTCGATCGCGTAATTCCGGTGCTTAGGGCGGTTAAACAACGGTTGGACGCTAAGGTATCTGTCGACACCGTCAAACCGGCGGTGATGAGCGCGGCCATCGAAGCAGGCGTAGACATGATTAACGATGTCAATGCGTTGCGTGAGCCAGGTGCTATTGAAGCGGTGGCGGCGAGTAATGTTGAAGTGTGTTTAATGCACATGCAAGGCGAACCTCGCACTATGCAGCATGATCCGCGCTACGAAGACGTGGTGTGCGAAGTTAAAACCTTTCTTGAAGATCGCATTCAGCAATGTCAGCGAGCCGGTATTGAACCGAGCCGAATTTGGCTCGACCCGGGCTTTGGTTTTGGCAAGTCACAACGGCATAATTATCAAATGTTGCAACGATTGCAGGCCTTTCATGAGCTACGCTGCCCATTGCTTGTTGGTGTGTCACGTAAATCTATGATTGGCCATGTGACTGGCAAAACTGTTGATGAACGCTTGTCAGGAAGTATTGCAGCGGCCACAATAGCGGCTTATAAAGGTGCACGCATGATTCGCGTGCATGATGTGGCAGAGACAGTCGATGCGATGCGTATCGTATCAGCAACGCTGGAAGGAGATTTTTTGTGACAGAAAGGAAATACTTTGGTACGGATGGTGTGCGTGGCTTAGTGGGACAACATCCCATAACGCCGGAGTTTGCTGTTAAACTCGGTTGGGCTGCGGGTAAAGTGCTGGCGGCCAAAGGCACACGCAAAGTACTGGTGGGTAAGGATACCCGAATTAGCGGTTATATGCTTGAGTCAGCGCTCGAGGCTGGCTTGTCAGCTGCGGGGGTTAATGTCGATTTTCTTGGGCCAATGCCGACGCCAGGTATCGCCTATCTGACACGTACCTTCCGGGCCGCCGCCGGTATTGTTATTAGCGCATCTCATAATCCGTATTATGATAACGGCATCAAATTTTTTGCAGACAACGGACACAAACTACCTGATCAGGTCGAATTGGATATTGAATCCTTAATCGATGAACCAATGGATTGCGTCGCGTCGGAACACTTGGGCCGAGCTAATCGTATTAATGACGCCGCTGGCCGTTATATCGAGTTTTGTAAAAGCGTATTCCCAAGCCATCTGTCGCTCACTGGCATGCACATTGTCGTCGATTGTGCTCATGGTGCGACTTATCATATTGCGCCTAATGTATTTCGCGAACTGGGCGCCAAAGTCACTGAGGTCGGTACCCGTCCTGACGGACTTAATATTAACGAAGGCTGTGGTGCAACGCATTTAGATGCCTTGCAACAAGAAGTATTGAAACAAAAGGCCGATGTTGGTATTGCCTTGGATGGCGATGGCGACCGCATCATGATGGTCAGTGATAAGGGCCGCATTCTTGATGGTGACGAAATACTCTATGTATTAATGACAAACGCATTGCGCATGGGCACGTTAAAGGGCGGAGTGGTTGGTACTTTAATGAGTAACTTTGCATTAGAGCAAGCCTGTGAGTCTCTCAGTATTCCTTTTATTCGTGCGAAAGTGGGCGATCGTTATGTCATCGAACAACTGAAAGAACATGACTGGGCGCTCGGTGGCGAGAATTCCGGACATATCATCAATCGTAACTTTCATACCACGGGAGACGGCATCTTAGCAGGTCTGCAAGTGTTAGCCGCGATGGTCGCTGAAGAGCGCGACGTAGAATCGCTGCTAGAAGGCTTTAAAAAGCTGCCACAAACCCTCATTAACGTTCGTTATGCACCGGGTGCTGACCCACTCGAAACGGACCAGGTGAAAGCCGTCGTTGCTGAAGTTGAAACTGCGCTCGCGGGAAATGGGCGTGTTTTATTACGTAAGTCTGGCACTGAACCTGTGATCCGGGTGATGGTTGAAGGTGCCGATAAACGCATTGTTAAGACCTTTGCACAACAAATTGCGCACGAGGTCGAGGCGGCTACAAATTAGGCAGTCAGTGCGCGGGAATGAAATTGGTACTTGTAACTTTGGTTCGCATCAGCTAATATTCCCGCGCCTTAAAGAGAGGAGCTTCAATGTCTAACGCACCACTGGTTATTGCCAATTGGAAAATGAACGGTAACCGAGCACTTACTCGTACAATGAGTGAAGTTCTGCGTGACAATCAAGCCGACTTTAACGGTGTAAAAGTAGTCGTTTGTCCACCTTTTACGTTACTTGCCGAAATGGCTGGTCACATCTACTACGATGAGATAGCGTTAGGTGCACAAAATGTGAGCGAGCACGAAAGTGGCGCTCATACCGGTGAAATATCGGTAGCTATGCTGCAAGAATTAGGCGTTGAATATGTATTACTCGGACATTCTGAGCGTCGCGCCGAGCAGCAAGAAAGCGATCAAGTTATAGCGGCGAAAGCTGCGGCTGTTACGCAAGCAGGTTTGACTGCGGTCGTCTGCGTAGGTGAAGATAAATCGCAACGTGAAGCTGACAAAACATGGTCAGTAATTCAAGCGCAACTTGAAAACAGCCTGGCAAACTTAAGTGCTAAACAAATGGCGCATGTTGTGGTGGCCTACGAGCCCGTTTGGGCGATTGGGACAGGTGAAACTGCATCGCCTGCGCAAGCACAAGAAGTACATGCAAAAATTCGTGGTTGGTTAGTTGAAAACTACCAACAAGTAGGGGCGAAAGTTCCACTATTATACGGTGGTTCAGTGAAAGCAAATAATGCTGAATCATTGTTTTCAGAAGCAGATATAAATGGTGGCTTGATTGGTGGCGCTAGCCTTAAAGGCGATGAGTTTAGTGCAATCTGTCGGGCAGCCAAGGGATAGAATTTATGTTTGAAGTATTAATGGTGATGTTTCTTATTGTAGCCATTGTTCTTGTTGGCTTCATCATGATACAGCAGGGTAAAGGCGCGGATATGGGTGCCTCATTTGGCTCAGGTGCATCAAACACGGTGTTTGGTTCATCGGGTTCAGGTAACTTTTTAAGTCGTACCACTGCAATTTTGGCCGTTATCTTTTTTGTTTTGGCGTTGGTGTTGGGTAACTTATCAACGGCAAGCTCGGACACAGCAGAAGATTTTTCTGATTTGAGTGCGCCAGAGCAGCAAACTCCGCCTGTTGAAGAGCAGGACGGACAGCAGGTTCCGCCGACAAACTAATTTTAGTTGAGTTGGCATAGGGTTTACGCGGATGTGGTGGAATTGGTAG
>NZ_DEYI01000079.1:0-129 GCF_002364475.1 Idiomarina sp. UBA3162 | reverse complement strand
GAGGGGGTAGTGCTTTCGGGCGTGCGGGTTCAAGTCCCGCCATCCGCACCAATATTAATCGCGCTCAGTGCTTGAAATGAGCGCAAAAATCCCTATAATATCAAGCAAGTTTCGGACGCGGGGTGGAGC
>NZ_DEYI01000022.1:0-4814 GCF_002364475.1 Idiomarina sp. UBA3162 | reverse complement strand
GCCAAAGGCGCGAGCTACCCATTGCCATGAGCTGCATCACCCCAACTTTTTTTCCAGGAAATTAATCGTTTCATTAACCGCTGAACTGGCATATTGACGGCTCGCAAATAGTAAACTGACCGGCGTAGGCGGTGGCATATAAGCACTTAAGATTTGTTTGAGCTCACCACTCGTAATTAAATCAGTCACTGAGTACTGAGGTAAAAAGCCAATACCCAGCCCCTTTTGCGCAGCCTGTCGCGTAGCGCGATTCTCATCACTAAAAAAGCGCCCTTTTACCGTTATCGGGATCTCTTTTCCAGAGCGATAAAAGCGCCAGCGACAACCTAAAGCCGATGGATTTCGAGGAATACACCAATGCGCCCCATGTTCTGCTGCTAACTCCTCGGGCGTACTCGGCTCACCAAACCGCTTGAGGTAACTAGGTGAGGCAACGGCAATATGCTGAACAGGTTGAAGTCGCCGATAATACAGCGTCGAGTCGCGCAACTCGCCAAAGCGAATAGCAATGTCGACATCCAGCTCTTTGAATGCAATCACTTCATCAGACAAGGTAAGGTGAATATTGAGTTGAGGATAAAGCGATAAGAGCTCTTCGATTTGAGGTGCCAACTGCGCTGCACCAAAGTTGACCGGCGCAGAAATCGAAACCGTGCCTTTGGGTTCAGATTGATACTCACCCATGTGCTCCTCGGCCAACTGAGCCTCAGACACAATCACCCGACAATGACACAAAAACTGCTCGCCCTCTCCGGTCAGTGACAGTCGGCGGGTCGTCCGTTTAAGTAACTTAACCCCCAAATGAGCCTCTAAACGGTTAACCGCCTTACTCACCGCGCCTTTAGTAATACCAAGTTGCTCCGCCGCCCGCGTAAAACTGGCGGCATCAGCAACCGCAGCAAAGGTCGCCATATCCGACAAGCGCTCAAACATTGCGTCTCCTCAATATATTCAGCAACAATCAGCGCATTTATTTTGCTTACCTCGGCATATCGCATCGTCATAGCCATGCGGCTTAATCATCGGCTGAGGCGGCGTAACATCGACCTTAATATAGCCTTGCGAAAACATCATACCGCGCGACATCTCACCTAATACGCTGATCAGTTTTTTACGATTAAACATAGTTTTGACTCCTGTGATAAGTGACAGGAATCATTTTATTGTTTAAGTATGAGGGATAAAGTGGGCTTATGGAAACTTATTGTTTCCGGTGGGTGATTAATGGATGGTGAAATTTGGTTTTATCAAAGCTTATCGGGTTTACTTATTGTTAGTTGCCGCAACTTAAGTGCTATGCAGCTCAGGGATATCCAACATGAGAACATAGTTGCGAATATTATCAACGAAGATGGTAACACTATCAAAAATGAAAAATAGCAAATAAAACGCTGTTCGATTAGCACCTTGCACTAAGGCACAAGGTGCTTACTTACCATTATTGCGTATTTACCTGTTTATAATACTCGTCGTACACAGGGCTATAAGGACCCGGCGGTAGGCCGCGTTGCTGGTTGTAAAAGGTCTGAAAGTTAGCAGTGCGAGTTAACGGCAGATAATTGGGTGCCGCACGCTCAATCGCGGCGGTTACCGCCATGCTAATCAAGTCAGCCAACGGATTACCGGTGCTGTTCTGATTGTTCGGATTGTAACTCAGTTGTTTACGTGCCTGCCATAACTCAGCGCCGTCAGCGTTAACCAAACGATACTCGAAATCGACTGTCGTGGTTGTTGTGAGCAACATGTATTGTGATGTCCACTCATGAATCGTCACATACAAAACTGTGTCTGCACCAAACATCGTCGCCAGGCTCTCAGGTGGAGCTGCGTGTACTTCTGCCGGCTCGTAATAGCCCTCATTTTCGAGCAAAGTTTTAACGGTATTCACTGGGAATACATAGTAACCGCGCTCTCCTAGTACCATCGGTAACGTCGCCAACACCGACGTCGGTGCCTGCACATCAATGGTTTCGTTATTAACCGGTACTACTAAAATCGAACGCGGTTTTTCCTCATGTAGCGGTTGTAAAAACGCGTTGTCTGGACCCGGTGCTGCACAACCAGCTAAAGTCACGACAACCACTGTACTGATAACCGCACGAAAAATTTGTTTTAATGACATCACTGGGTACGCTCCTCAAGGTTATTAATCAGCGTGGTCATTAACGCCTCACTTTCGGGCCAATGTTTACGCTCCAACTCGTAAAAAGCAATCGCCTCTTTGGCTTTACCTCGATTAAGCATGAAAGTACCCGCCTCAGCGTATAGACCCGGGGCAATGGTTTGTTTGCCGGGCTCATATTCGCGCACAAACACCAAATAATTATCAAGCATTTCTTCTTTTACCGCCGGCTCGTGATAATTGACAAATAACGCTTCCTCGTAATTACCCCATTGGTACAAACCGTTGTTACTCGCACAGCCACTTAACAGACCTACCAAGCCAAGCGCCGTTAACAGTTTACGTTGAATCATTCACCCACCTCCAACTTGTAGCTAGTGCTCTCACCAAAATAATCACGCTTCGAATACAACACAGTAGTGCCATGGCGCACCTCAATAACGTGCTCACCAATCAGCACAGGCACCGAACTTTCTGGGTAAGCGAATTCAGCTACCGAGCCAAAACGTTGGCCGTCGACGTAAACTTCAGCTTGCTCAGCCTCAATATTATCGTATTGCCAAACAAAGCTGATTTGGGGACGATCATCAACAACTTGCGTTTCTTGATGCGGTTGATATGCACACGCCGTGGTCAATAAGGACAGTGACGCCGCAAATAAGAGTGCTATTTTCATGGTTATTCTCCCATCTCGACGACTTTCAGTTCACTAACGTCATGGCCGTCAATGCTACCTTCGGTCAACACCCCGAAGGCACCCTGATCAAGCTCGGTACGGCCAAAGGTATCGGCAATTTCCAGCACGCCAACTCGCTTGCCCGGTAAAGTGATAGTACTACCCGTGGTGCTTGATTTGACCTTTTTACCCTTGGTCATCACCGCAAAGGTCTGACCCTTTTTAACGCCTTGCGCTTCGCCGCCACTAATAAACACCTGGCCATTTTCAACAGCCAGTACATCGGCAGACCACGGTTTGTCTAACAGCAGCCTAGCCATCTTGGCGACCGCTGCATTAACCGCTGCCCCAATGGCTTTATCGTTGAGCGAGCCGTCGTAACCGGATACTGAACCAAAGCCCATGGTGCGTGACTGCTCGGTTGACGAGCTGCCGGTGCCGGTAACAGAAGCAACTACTTGACCAGTGCTGACATCCACTAACCGAATATCAACGGTGGCAGTGGCCTCCTGTTTGGCACTGCTGGATAAGAAACCGCGCTCGCCGGTGGTGGCGCGACCAAATTCTGTAAGCGATCCAATAACCAATGTATCGACACCAACCATTTCGTCGGGCTTGTTTTGCAACTTAGTTTCGTTTTTCAGCAAGCCCAGATCCTGACGTTCGAAAATCAGAAAGTTATTGGTATTTACAATGGCCTGACTGAATATGTCCGCAATTTTTTTATCGAACTTACCCTCGTCGGCACCGCGCAATAGTGAGCGGCCATAATTGGTTTCGTTGGTTAGGCGACCTACAGCAATTTTACGTTTTAGGGTGACCGCTTCTGGCGCTTGATTTTGCACTTGTTGTTGTGCGGCAGCTTGTGCAGACTCGTTAACAGCCGGCTTAGCGGGGCTTTGGGTGGGTGACTGTGACGCACAGCCGACCATCAATACCGCTGAAATTGTCAGCGGAAACACTCTCACTTTCATAAAAACTCCGTTTTGTGGAAATTCCGATAGAATCCCGAAGATCGTAACACAGATGTTATAAATATGTTGTTTTAATATAAGCTTTTTTAACCAACTGCTTAAATGGCAAACTGTCATCTAACAACTTCAAACATAAATATTCTAGACTGGTACAGGGAAAGTATTACGGCTGTTAAACATACACCAACAAGAATTGTGCACCAGGGAAATAAAGGTAGTAAGACCGGTTGTGGATTCAACACTAAAAAACATTCAAGTCATTGGGTCGACTCACATGAAAAAATTAATTGTGATAAAAAGGTTGTAAAAGCTGACCTTGTCTGGAGTTCTTCAGTTTTTTTCAGAAAGCTCGGTAGTTGAAGTTGTTCCATTGTGGCGAGGATATCTTATGATCCTCGCCTTAAAATTACGCGCTTTAATTTGAACTTAGTCCCGAGCTCACGTCTTGCGTGGTGTCGTTGAACTGATAATTCTTTAGAACGCCATCCTCAGTGAACCACATTTGTAAGGTTTGAATATCAGAAGTAGCTCCACCCACAAAAGCGCCGACGATAGGGATAAAAGACTCGCCTTTCACCTGAGTTCTACTGAAAACGTACATGAAATACGACTCACCTTCAGATGTTATTCCCGCCGATGTCGGCGAGCCTAATTGATTTTTAACTTGATCTTGGGTCGTAACACCCTTTTCCATTTGCTTTACAGCAGCCAAATTTATAGGTGTACCGGATGAAGCACAGCCGCCCAAGAACACTATAAAAAACGCCAAAGTTAACCATCTCATATAACTCTCCATGTTATTTATTCCCTTATGAGTGAATATTGAGGTTGAATGAATAGAGTTAAAATGTCTAGGACCTTTTTCGCCGAGCTACCTAAAAACGCGATAGTCCCCTAGGGCGGGGGATTCCGAAAAGCGGTGAGGCCCGGAATCAGAACATGCCCGAAGCACAAAAGGCCAATGAGTGGGCATAAAAAAAGCCGCTCAAATGAGCGGCTTTTTATGGAATTGGTGGAGCTGGCGGGAGTTGAACCCGCGTCC
>NZ_DEYI01000025.1:0-5990 GCF_002364475.1 Idiomarina sp. UBA3162 | reverse complement strand
CTGATGGTCGAGCGCATCTGCAGTACCTGTTAATACATAATTCGATGTGGATTTTTTGCGGCCATTGGGCTTAAAAAACTGCGCCATTATTTAACTACTCGTTTCTAAAATCACTGTCGCGATAGCGAACCCACTATCATCACTAATACTTAAATGCGCGTGGACAATACCATATCGCTCGCACCATTGCTGAGCCTGCTGGTAAAACACCCATTCTGGTCGGCCCAATGCATTATTACGTACTTCCATATGTTGAAACGAAAGTCCTTGCGCAATGCCCGTACCGAATGCTTTGGCACACGCTTCCTTTGCTGCAAATCGCTTAGCTAAATAGTCTGCTGGGGCACGGTGCTGCGCCCAAATATCTTGTTCATATTCGGTTAATACGCGTTTTACCAGACCATTGCCGCGCGCCAGCGATGTCTCCACTCGCGCAACCGCGATCATATCAGTGCCCATGCCAAATATTGCCATTAGCGAGCTCGCTCAAGAATGGCTTTCATGTCGCGCACAGCGCGATCGAGACCCACCAATACAGCGCGCGCAATAATTGAGTGGCCAATGTTTAACTCAACTACCTGCGGAATTTGCGCGATTTCAAGTGTATTGTGATAGTGCAGTCCATGACCCACATTGACCTGCAAGCCCTGTTTATCTGCATAAGTTGCGGCTTCTTTTAATAACTGAAACTCGTGTTCACGTTGCGCATGCGTTTCCGCCTCCGCGTATGCACCCGTATGTAGTTCAACAATAGGCGCACCACACGCTTTTGCTGCATCAATTTGCGCATGGTTAGGGTCGATAAATAACGAGACTAAAATGCCGGCATCGGCAAGCTGCTTAACAGCTGCGGCTATACGTTGTTGTTGGCCCTCGACATCCAATCCGCCCTCGGTTGTGAGCTCTTCGCGTTTTTCTGGAACCAAACAACTGTAAGTCGGCTGCGTATCAATCGCGATACCGATCATTTCGTCGGTACACGCCATCTCTAAGTTCATAGGCACATTAAGCGTCTGGCGGAGCAGTGTTACATCGCGGTCGGTGATGTGACGACGATCCTCGCGCAGGTGTATGGTAATTCCGTCGGCTCCTGCTTGCTCGGCAATGGCTGCGGCAGTCACTGGATCGGGGTAGCTGACACCACGCGCGTTACGTACGGTGGCGACGTGATCAATATTGACACCTAAACGGATATTTTTCATCGTTTCTCCTAACGTTTAAACAAGGCGCGCGCGCGCAGCGGCTTATCTCCGATAAATGGCGCTAACGCATGACGCATAATGCGTTTTAAATTGTATCGTTGCGATTCGGTGAGTGGATCATTGAGCCAATCGCTTTGTCCCAATGCAATGGCTTGATCGCGGCTGATAGTGACACAATCGCTATCGAGATAATCCACATTAAATCCGCTGTTGCCCCGAAAGTAGAGTGTCTCGGGGAGCTCATCGCGTTGCTCCAGTTGCGGCCACTCAAATACACTGCCAAGTTCATCCAGCAGCTGCCATTCAAACCAACGTAATGTTGTTTCGATAGGTTGTTTGTCAGCGAGCCGCTGTAACAGTTGGGGATAGCATTCGAATAGACTCGGTACCGCAACGTGCTGCGGTAGCACGCGCTGTAATAATTCGTTGATATAAAAACCACTATAGAGAAAGTCACTACGGAGTTCGTAGTTGTGGGACATCGCCTCAGCGTGAGTCAGCGTTTTTAAGTCACCGCGCCCACCCCATTGCACCTTAAGGGGAATAAAAGGTTGTAACACACCTTTCCAACTTGAGGTTTTACGCTTAGCACCTTTGGCCAACAAGCGAACACGACCATCCTCCAGACTAAAGCAGTCTACAAGGAGGCTGGTCTCTTGGTAATCCCAGCGATGTAACACAAACGCTGGTTGCATCGTTCGCTAGTCCTCTCGATAGCCTAAGCTCTTTAGCGCGCGCTCGTCATCTGACCAACCTGACTTTACCTTCACCCAGAGCTTCAATAACACTTTGTTATTCAACAAACGTTCAAGATCCTTACGCGCCTCGGTTCCAATTGTTTTTAATTTTTGGCCTTTCTCACCGATGACCATACGCTTCTGCGCATCACGCTCGACCAAGATCAGCGCATGAATATGATGAGTCCCGCGTTCAGACTGCCCGAACTGTTCGATTTCAACCGTCGTTTCGTAAGGCAACTCTTCACCCGTAAACCGCATCAGTTTCTCCCGAATGATTTCGGCCGTCATGAAACGTACAGAACGATCAGTGACGTAATCTTCTGGGTAAAAGTGGTAACCGCTTTGTAAAAAGCCTTTAACGATATCGCGTAATGGCTCCAGGTTATCACCGGTTTTAGCTGAAACAGGAATGATTTCTTTCACGCTGAGCTGCTGACTTAACCACTGCAAGTGTGGCAACAACTTATTCTTGTCTTTAATCTGATCGACTTTGTTAACGACTAATACGATCGGTGTTTCGGTCTTTTTCAACTTCTCCAACACCATGACATCATCGTCATTCCAGCGCGTATTTTCGACGACAAATAAAATAAGGTCGACGTCCTTCAGCGCAGATGATGCCGTTTGGTTCATTACACGATTTATAGCGCGCGGCTCTTCTAAGTGCATGCCTGGCGTATCAACATAAACCGTTTGATAATCACCCTGGGTGTCTACACCTAAAATGCGGTGGCGCGTCGTTTGAGGTTTGTTCGACGTTATACTGACCTTTTGACCCAGTATACGGTTCAGCATGGTCGATTTACCGACATTGGGTCGACCCACAATGGCGACAAAACCACACTGCTTATTTTCATCAATTTGCCCAGTGCCACCGAAAGCATTGTTGAGCATATCATCTAAATTCATCAAGATACCTGTAACTGTTCTAAAGCGGAGGTTGCCGCTGCTTGTTCAGCCTTTCTACGACTGGTTCCGGTGCCCAATAAAGGTTCTGGAAGTCCTTCAATGGTGCAGGTCACGGTGAATTGTTGATTGTGCGCCTGACCCTGTGTCGCCACCACATCATACTCAGGTAAAGGTCGTTGACGAGCTTGCAGCCACTCCTGTAAACGCGTTTTCGGATCTTTTTGACTGGCGCCTGGCTTGATAGTTTCTAATTGTTCTTCAAACCAGCCCAACACCACTTGTTTGACAGTATCCATATCACTATCAAGAAAAATCGCACCGATAATGGCTTCCATGGCATCCGCTAAAATGGATTCTCGACGATAACCGCCGCTCTTTAATTCACCCTGGCCAAGTGACAAGTAATCACCTAAACCTTTTTTCTTTCCGAGTCGTGCGAGCGAACGTCCACAAACAATGGCGGCACGCATGCGACTCAAGTCACCTTCTGCGACTTTGGGAAACCGACTGAATAACGCCTCGGCGATAACTACGCCGAGAATAGAATCGCCTAAAAACTCCAGACGTTCATTATGGTTGGCATGCGCACTGCGATGCGTTAATGCTTGCTTTAGTAAACTTTGACGTTCAAATCGATAGCCAATTATTTGTTCTAACTGAGTTAACGGTGGTTTTGGTAAACTCACTCAATACTCCCTAAACGCTCAAATCTTATTCCTGTAGGCACCCATTGCGGCAAAATACTCTCGCTACTGCGATCCATTTCAAAACTCATCCACATAAATACCGCTTTACCAACGAGGTTCTCTTCTGGGACAAAGCCCCAGTAACGACTATCCTCAGAGTTGTCTCGGTTATCGCCCATGGCAAAATAATGCCCCTCTGGCACGACAAATTCCGTTGGCTGCGTACCTGCTTGTTTAAAGTAATAAGGCACCCGCGGACTCACGCGTGAATCCAACAAGATCTGGTGTTTCACCGATCCCATGTGCGCCTCATAGGTTGTTAATGCGCTTCCTCCAGAATAGTACACAGGCGCGTCATCAACCATAACATTTTCTACTCTAATGGCGTTGCAGTTTTCGTCAGCTTTGCACTTTGGCTCAATATAGAGGCTCTTATCGCGATAAATGATACGGTCGCCAGGGAGACCGATAATACGCTTTATATAATCAATACTGGGCTCAAGGGGATATTTGAACACCGCAATATCGCCACGTTCGGGTTTACCCGTTTCGATGATTTCTTTTTGAAACAGCGGGTCATGCAGCCCATAGGCATATTTCTCCACCAAAATGAAGTCACCTTTCAACAAGGTGGGCATCATCGATCCGGAGGGTATTTGGAAAGGCTCATACAAAAACGTACGCACCACTAAAATGATTGCGAGAATAGGAAAGACCGATTGGCCAAACTCAGTTACCGAATTCTGCGGCTCTCCTGCCGCCCGCTTCTTCTTTAACACCAGTGCATCAAATAACCACAAGGCACCGGCAATTAACGTCACCACGGTTAGGATAATCGAAAAATAGTTGGCCATCAGCCTGTTTCCCTTATTGTTTTCTCTTTAGCGCTACTTGCCTACTTTTAACACGGCTAAAAACGCTTCCTGCGGCACTTCGACGTTGCCGAGGTTTTTCATGCGTTTTTTACCTTCTTTTTGTTTCTGTAGTAGTTTTTTCTTACGGCTAATATCGCCGCCATAACATTTTGCAGTGACGTTTTTACGTAACTGTTTAACTGTCGAACGCGCAATAACATGCGTCCCGATCGTCGCCTGGATCGCGATATCAAATTGCTGACGTGGGATCAGTTCGCGCATTTTATCCACCAACATGCGACCCCGTGATTCGGCATGATCACGATGTACTATTAACGCCAATGCATCAACACGGTCACCGTTGATCAAAATATCAACACGCACCATATCCGCTGCTTGGAACTTCTTAAAGTGATAATCCAATGATGCATAACCACGGCTGGTTGATTTAAGGCGATCAAAGAAGTCCATCACCACTTCGGCCATCGGCATTTCGTAGGTCACTGCGACCTGTTTGCCGTGATAGTTCATCGCCGTTTGCATACCGCGTTTCTCAACACACAAGGTAATGACGTTTCCGACAAATTCCTGCGGCACTAAAATGTTCGCTTCAACAATCGGTTCAAAGATCGTCTCGATATCATTAACCGGCGGTAAGTTGACCGGGTTGTCAACTTTTACAATATCGCCCGACTTGGTTTCTACTTCGTAAACAACGGTCGGTGCGGTGGTAATCAAATCGATATCGTATTCACGTTCGAGCCGTTCTTGGATAATTTCCATATGCAACATACCCAAGAAACCACAGCGAAAGCCAAATCCTAACGCGGCAGAGTTCTCCGGCTCATAGAATAACGACGCGTCGTTTAACGATAGTTTCCCTAAGGCATCGCGGAAGGCTTCGTAGTCATCAGAGCTAATCGGAAACATGCCGGCGTAAACCTGTGGCTTCACCTTTTTGAAGCCTGGAACCGGAGATTTCGCCGGGTTACGCGTCGTGGTCAAGGTATCACCAACAGGTGCACCCAAAATATCTTTAATACCGGCAATTACGAACCCAACTTCACCCGTGTGAAGCACACCCGTTTCATGGGGTTTCGGATTAAAAAAGCCGACTTTATCAATTTGATGAGACTGTCCTGTCGACATCACTGTCATTTTATCGCCAGCTCGTAATGTACCGTTTTTAACACGCACCAAGGACACCACGCCTTGATAGTTATCAAACCATGAGTCAATAATCAGCGCTTGTAACGCATCATCTTCATTGCCTTTGGGAGGCGGAATTTGTTTAACGATACGCTCGAGCACTTCTTCAATTCCGATACCGGTTTTTGCTGAACATTGCACTGCGTCAACTGCTTCGATACCTACGATATCTTCAATTTCCTGCGCAACGCCCATAGCATCAGCTTGCGGCAAGTCGATTTTATTGAGTACCGGAACCACCTCAAGATCCATATCTATAGCGGTGTAGCAATTCGCTAATGTTTGTGCCTCCACACCTTGTGCGGCATCAACCACCAATAAAGCACCCTCACACCCCGCCAACGAGCGCGATACTTCATAGGAGAAGTCAACGTGTCCTGGCGTATCAAT
>NZ_DEYI01000036.1:9566-10399 GCF_002364475.1 Idiomarina sp. UBA3162 | reverse complement strand
TTGCGAGACGCGGTTGCCCATTAACTCCGTTTCAGTAATCAGGTAAATGTCTTCTGAGCCCAAAAACACCGAGTTAATGATGGGTCCGACTGTAATTGCTAGAGGCTCGTCTGATTGCTCAAAATCACTGAAGTGCATGACGCTTGGGGCAGGGTAGCCAATGCGGCCGAGGATATCGTGCAGTGCTTCTTTTCGACCAGCAGACTCGGTCATAAATAATAGACGTTGCTGGCGGTTGATAGCATCCTCAATGAGTTGCTTAAGCTTGGCAAAAGGTTGTTTATTTTGGTGCTCTGCGGCGATATCAGTCACTGCGTTAGTATCAAAAGTGACTGCGCCGGGGGTCGGTTTACCAGCTGGGACGGCCGCACGTATGCGCCGCATATGTTTGAAACGGCTGTGAACTTGCTCCGCCAACATAAACACTTCGTTTGGATGCAACAACGGCTTTTGTTGATCGTATCGGCGCTGCTCGTAGCGGTGACTAATATCAGTCCAGAGCTTTTCAAGCGTCCCCTGAATGTCGCCAAAGGTAACCAATAGCGCGTCATCAGGTAGGTAATCAAATAGCGTTGCCGTCTGTTCGAAGAACAATGGTAAGTAGTACTCAATCCCGCCAGGCGCCTGTCCTTTGCTAACTTGTTGATACAGGGATTCGCGTTCATTGCTTATCTCGAAACGCTCGCGGAAAGCGGCGCGAAAGTGTTCGATACCCGCCTTAGTTAGAGGAAACTCGTGCGCAGGTAGTAACTTGACCGAATCGACGGGCTCTAGTGAACGCTGTGTCTCAGGGTCGAATGGACGAATACTGTCGATCTCGTCATCAAAGAAAT
>NZ_DEYI01000036.1:0-9251 GCF_002364475.1 Idiomarina sp. UBA3162 | reverse complement strand
TGTCGATCTCGTCATCAAAGAAATCGACTCGAAATGGTGACTCACTTCCCATCGGGAATAGATCTAATATCGAACCGCGACTACTAAACTCGCCATGTTCCATGACCTGTTCAACCGCACGATAGCCGTTACGTTCGAGCTGCTCACGTAGGGCTAAGGCATCGAGCTGCTGACCAATACTGAGATCGAGAGATTGGCTTTGCACAAATTCAACAGGGGCGATACGTTGCAACAAGGTATTTAAGCTAACAATCAAGGCGCCTCGTCGTGCTTGCGGGAGGCGTGCTAGAACACTGAGACGCTCAGAGATAATATCTTGATGGGGCGAGAATGTGTCATAAGGCAGTGTTTCCCAATCCGGAAAGACCGTTATATCGTCATGATATTCGGTGTTCTCACCCGCGAAATAGCGTACTTCTTGCTCTAGACGATGCGCTTGGTTGGCATCTGCTGTGACGACCAGCACGCGTCCTGGCGTACGATCGATAACTTTCGCAAGCGCAAGAGCGGGTGAACTTCCATTTAACTCAGTCCAAGTAATGTCTTTTTGGGCTGAGTCTGCAAAAGGTGGATTGAAAACCGAAACTTTAGTCATGACTACCTAACGTTAACTGCAATTCTGTGCTGCATTATACTCAAAATAGACGTGATTTGGATGTTATCACTATGAGTTTTCTGGCTTATCTGCTTGCTTCCTCTGTTCCGCTCGTGCTTTAAGGTGACGGGTTTGGCTATGCAAACTATGACGTATCACATGCTCATGATCTTGCTCGCGGATTTGCAAAAACGAGAATGTAGCTTCGCGCGTATTCTCAGTCTGTGTCTCGCACTCGACGCATTCGACATAACAGTAAACCGCCAGTGATTCTTCGCGAAAAATTAAGTTAGCTTGAAACTTATCTCCCACAGTAAAGGGCTCTGCTACCTTCACACGAAAGCCGCCGCCACCGAACTCATGCGCTGTAAGTGAGTAATCGTCGTCATGGGTATGACTCAGAACGTAGCCCAACATCAACCCCATGCGCTGATTAATCAATGCAAGCGCGTCTATCAATGCCGGTGAATTAGGATTTTCTGAGCGCACACGCTGTAACGCAGACTGATCGCTTCCAGCGAGCTCTGAACATAGTTTAAAGAGCTCTGGAATTTCAGCCTGTAATGCGTCATCAGAGGGTATACGTTCCGCTGCGACCGGGTTGAGTTGCACAGGTAAGCTATCGGCTACGGTAAAATACTCACCAATAGGACGCAAATTAATGGACTGATTCGGCTGCATTTTTGTCTCGCAAAGTTGTCAGGCTGCTAACAACTCATTATCCTTGAGCTTTTCTAATAAGCAACCATCATTTCAAGGGCGTCGTTTGCGGTCAATTACATTCTCTATCGCGTTGAGGTATAGCCGAACAAAAGCATACTCTGCGTTCACTCGGTTTATTCAACGGTTTGCTTTAGGCGGAATCGCTGTCGGCGTAATGGCGCTCATTGTGGTGATGTCAGTCATGAACGGTTTTGAAGGTGAGCTAAAGCAGCGTATTCTCGGCGGGGTACCTCACATACAAGTGCAGGGTGAACAGGTACAAAGCGAATTAACCACGCTCTTGGAGCAGCGCGCAAGCGACGAGGTACAGTCGATATCACCTTATGCGTCTACTGAGGCATTGATTCAGGTGCCAGGTAACCTCGCGGTCGTGACGTTGCAGGGCTTCAATACAGGCGACTCTAAATCGCAGTCAATCCCACCGGCTTTGCAACGCGCGTTAATTGCAGGGCAATGGTCATCCTTAGCTGCAGGTGATTACAATATTATTCTGGGTCAAACGTTGGCGAATCAGTTGAATCTCGCTATTGGCGATAGAGTGCGTATTGTCTCTTCGAAAGGGGCTGTATACAGTCCGCTGGGCATGCTTCCTTCGCAACGCACGTTTCGCTTAGTGGGTGTGTTTGCTATGCAGTCAGAATTAGATAAACACCTAGCCGTTGCAAATATTGACGATGTGGCGCGACTTATTCGTAATCCTAAAGCGTCAAAGACGCATGTTCAGGTGCAATTACAAGACGCATTTAATGCACCGAAAATCGCGTCATTCATTCGTTCGAATAGTACGTTAATCGTGACCGATTGGCGACAGCGTTACGGACAGTTATTTGATGCTGTTGGCATGGAGAAACGTATGATGTGGCTAATGCTGGCGCTGATTATAGCGGTTGCAGCTTTCAATACATTGTCCGCGTTGGCCATGGTGATCGATGATAAACGGCATGACATCGCAATCTTACAAACCATTGGCCTCACGCAAGCGCAGGTGCGTCGAGTTTTTCTGATTCAAGGTTGCTACATAGGTACGGTAGGTACCCTGTTAGGCACCCTGTTCGGGGTGTTGATAGCGATCTTCATTAATCCGATTCTACAGGCTCTTGGGAGTCATTTTGTCGTTGGGTTAGGGCAACAACTGCCAGTGCAGTTTGAATGGCAGCAAGTGCTATTCATTGCCGCTACAGCACTCATACTTACTCTTGTCGCGGCGTTTTACCCCGCAGCGAAAGCCGCCCAAACTGAACCTTCTGAGGCGTTACGATATGACTAACGATTTAATTCAAGCGCACAACGTGAGTAAAACCTTCCGCGATGGCGATAATCAAGTGACGGTATTGAACAATGTGAGCTTAACAGTTGCCCCAGGCCAGCTTATGGCAATTGTCGGTAGTTCGGGCTCGGGTAAAAGCACGTTACTTCACATTTTAGCTGGTTTGGACGCTCCGTCTGAAGGGCATGTGTTATTTGAGAACACAGGCCTGACAGAACTCAATGGTTCGCAAAAAGCGCAATTAAGAAACCGAAACATTGGTTTTGTCTACCAGTTTCATCATTTGTTACCGGAATTTGATGCGCTAGAAAATGTTGCGATGCCGTTACGCATTGCGGGTGAGTCAGAACAACAGGCAACCGAAAAAGCGCGAGCGTTGCTAGCACGTGTCGGTTTAACCGATCGTATGCACCATCGACCTGCCCAGTTATCGGGTGGTGAACGGCAAAGGGTCGCGATAGCGCGAGCCTTTGCTAATAAGCCTAAATTGGTTGTGGCAGATGAACCGACCGGTAACTTAGACGGGCAGACAGCAGAGTCGGTATTCGAGTTGATTTTGGAAATGAATAAAGAGTTCGGTACGGCATTTATTATCGTGACGCACGATATGCAGTTGGCAGAGCGAATCGGCTCTATTTATCGTCTAAACAACGGCACACTGTCAGCCGTGGGTGAAACGCATGCTCACGCTTAAATTGGCCAGACGTTTCTCCGAGCGCCGCAGCCGTTCAGGCTTGTTTGCATTTATTGCATCGTCATCTACGGTCGGCATCGTGCTGGGTTGCGCAGTATTAATTGCTAGCCTTTCTATGATGAACGGTTTTCAAAATGTGTTAGAGCAAAAATTGCTTAAAGCGGTTCCTCATGTGTCGTTTACTAAAGTGGAGGGCACTTTTAGTAACTGGCAGGATATTGTTGAAATTGCTAAGCACGATCGTCGTGTTGTCGAAGCATACCCGGTCATTAAGCAAACAGCCATGTTGCGTTCAGGCGATCAGTTTAAAGGTATTGTTTTAGAGGGGATTGCTGCCGGCGGGCCGCATCCAAGCGCGACCGAATTTTTTAGCAACCACAGCTTGGCGCGCCTTGATGAGCCGAATACCATCGTTTTGGGACAAGGGATTGCTAAAAGCTACGGGATCGCTGTGGGCGACACGTTAGAGTTACTGGTAGCCGATCGAAGTAGCCAACAGTTTCGTTCTCCCCAACGTCATGCATTGAAGGTCGTGGGTCTATTCGAGTTCGGAGGCGAGCTTGACCATCAAATGGGCTATGTCAGTCTGGCCACCGCGCGCGCTGTGGGTGAGATAGAACGTGGTGTTTCTACCGTTGAGTTAAAAGTAGATGATGTTTTTCAGGCGCCACGAGTAGCCAATGAGGTCGGTAATCGATTACCGGAATTGGTCTATGTCGATAACTGGATGCGAACGCAGGGTCATCTGTATCGCGATATTGAGTTAGTTCGTACAGTGATTTACTTGGTTCTCGTACTGGTGATGGCGGTGGCTTGTTTTAATATAGTGTCCACGTTAGTGATGACTGTGACTAAAAAGCGTCCGCAAATTGCGATGTTAAAAACCATGGGGTTAGATAGTCGTCGAATCGTGGCGACTTTTTTCTGGCAGGGCACAATGAGCGGCGTAAAAGGAGCTGCATGGGGAAGCCTCCTGGGTATTTTACTCGCCTCAGTATTACCCGATATTATTTTATTGATGGAGCAGTTACTGCATTTTCAGGTGCTTTCTGACGATGTTTATTTTGTTAGTGAGGTACCCTCACAGTGGCGTTGGTTCGATGTCGCTTTAGTCTCATGTGTGGCCGTGATTATGAGCGCCGGGGCTACGCTCTATCCTGCATGGCGTGCTACTCAGATTGAGCCAGCCCAAGCGCTACACGAACATCATTAGTCGCACTCTCGGTTTCGATGTTGGCGCGCTTCCCAGGCGCGCACAACCGAGACGCGCCACATCACTCGAATAGCAATATAACTGACCAAGCTTGAGAGCGTCCCCATGATAAAGCAACCTAATAAAAATGCGGGACCAATGGTTTCGATACTGTAAATGAGCCAGTCCCAACTGAGCTCGAAGTTGAATGGGTGCGCGGGTGCGGAAAGAACCGCTCGGCCAACCTCGTAGCAGAAGTAAAACAGTGGCGGCATGGTGATAGGGTTGGATATCCAAACTAAGCCTACTGAAAGGGGGAGGTTAACCCTAAATAGAATAGCTCCCGCGGCCGCAAGCAGCATTTGAAATGGAACCGGAATAAACGCGCAAAACAGACCTACAGCAAAGGCGCCTGAGGCAGAGCGACGGTTTAGATGCCACAAATTGGCATCATGCAGCAACGAGCCGAATACTTTAAGTGCACGTGTCTGGCGAATTTTCTCATGATTCGGCATCCATTTTTTGATCATGCGTCTTGCCATTGCAATTCCCGTTTACATCAATTTGTGCGACTGAACTGGAAACACCGAATGGGATACAGCTCGTTTACTTTGCTCGCCGGAACAGTTATGGCGCTGTATTCTACTCACTTAATAGAAACGTGGCTAGTCGCTTTAGTGATTGTTGTAGCGATTTGTGCTGTACCGTTTTGTCGCCACACTCGAAAACTTCTTAATCAATTTATACTGCTGTGTATAGGGATACTGATTGGAACTCATTTTGTATCAAACCTCGCTCAACAACATACGCAATTGCCAGAACGGCAATGGCTTTCAGTCTATCTAACTATCGAACATATTGATTACCACAGTGATAAACGGAGTCGCTTTGTCGCTAGCTTGTCGCGAGTCCTTCACGGCAATGAACTAATAACTGAAGATTGCCAATGCCGGGTACAACTTTATTGGTACGAAGACCGATCACGAAACATACTGAGTCCGGGCCAACAGTATCGCGCGGAAATTAAGTTAAAAATGCCGACCACCTATTGGAATCAAGGATCGGAACGGCCCGCTCGCTATTTGTGGGCAAAACAATTAGTCAAACAGGGTTATGTGCGAGAGATGCAGCTCACACAGGTTGAACCGTCGGTGCGTTGGCGTGTTTACCGAACCTTCGAAGCGACTGAACTCGAATTTGTTGGAATGTTACAGGCGCTAGCTATCGGTTACCGCGGCAGTATTCCATTTGAGCAACGTGATGTATGGCAGCGCAATGGGCTGCAACACTTAATGGCCATTTCTGGGTTACATATCAGTTTAGTAGCGGGGCTCATCTTCTTAACACTCCAACGCGGTATTGCACGACTGCCGCATAAGGGCACGTTTTTACGCAATCGCGAGCGTTTGTTATTAACTCCAGTTGCCGCTGTTGTTGCTTTGATCGTGGCATTGCTTTACACCAGTTTAGCGGGGTTTGCGATTTCGGCTCAACGTGCGTGGCTCATGTTGTTATTATTTTGGGGGCAACGTTGGCTGGGTTTGACGACGCGTAACTGGAAAAGGCTTTGGCATGCGGTTGTGATTCTGATCGTGATCGATCCTGGCAGTTGGCACGATATCGGCTTTTGGTTCTCAGTGCTGGCGGTTGCGGTGATTTTATTGTGCCAGTGGGGATGGCGAGTGAACTCGGCTGCCGGTTGGACTAAACGCTTACTTCAAACAATTTATTTACAGCTTTTGTTTTTAGCGTTGATGGGGCCGCTCTCATTAGCAGTATTTGGTGGAGTCTCCCTAATAGCACCAGTGAGTAATCTGCTGGTGGTGCCTATTTTTGCTTTCTGGGTTTTGCCGCTGACACTGATGGGGGCAATTGCCGCTATTGCGTGGGCAGACACCTTTGCTGCGAACTTATGGTGGTTAGCCGAACAGCCACTGATTGTGCTTCAGCCCCTATTGGAGTGGCTTGCACGGTTACCTATCGGGTGGTTGGGTACAAGTTCCATTGCCATAGAGAGTGTACTGCTATGGGCGTTTGGATTATTACTCTTATTACCGTTGTGGCTCATGCGATATTATTGGCTGATGATTGCCGTATCGGGGTTATTGTCTGCTGGTTTCCTGCTGTTGGGACGTTGGCATCAGCCAGACGTTATTTTTCATGTTTTAGACGTGGGCCAAGCTCAGGCACTAGTGATTGAGCGTGATAACGCGGCATGGTTGATCGATTTAGGGCGTCGGTTTCACATTGGGCGGAGTCATTTTGAATCGGTTATCGACCCCTTTATCAAGCAGCGTAGGTTACGTATCGAGCGCGTCTCTCTAACACATCAAGATGCGGATCATAGTGGCGACTGGCGTACGGCAAAAGCGCGCCTATCAGCTGTGGACTGGTCGGGCGCATTAACGCAGAAACCGTGTCAGGCGGGGGAGCAAGGTGTCTGGCGTGATATTCAATGGCAAGTCGTGTGGCCCAAACAGGCACGCGCTGCGGCGAGTAATTCGAGTTCCTGTGTATATCGGTTTACCTTCGGTACGATTGACTGGCTGGTCACCGGTGATATTGGGTTCGCCGAAGAGCGTATCTTGGTGGAAGAAAAGCGTGTCGGTGACGTCGAAATATTGGTTGCTCCGCATCATGGTAGCGCTTTTTCGCTTGGCTCCCTGATGCTGAAAGCGACTCAGCCGCAACTGACCGTAGTCAGTGTGGGCGGTGCAAATAATTATGGAATGCCAGACAAGTATACCCACCAGCGCGTACTTGAATCTGGTAGTGAGTGGGCCACTACAGCGGACTATGGGCAGTTATCGATTGAGATAGATGCCCAGTCATGGACACTCAAAACACCCCTGTTATTCGATAAAACGAATGCAAAGTCCTACAGTTCGACTAGCCAACAGTGATATAAAGCAGATAAAATAGTGGGGATTTTCAGAAACTAATGGCATTGCATGGATTCTAAAAAGGAAAAACCGAGTACGCTGAAGCGGCTCGCATCATATATCAAGCCTTACAGATCTGCTTTTATCGTCGCTATTATTGGTATGTTAGGTTACGCCGGCGTCGATACCCTGTTTTTCTCGCAAATTGAGACCCTGATAGATGAAGGATTAACCCAACAAGACTCGAGTGTTTTGCTTTGGGGGGCGGTATTCGTGCCAGTATTTTTTATTGTGCGCGGATTATTTAACTTTATTTCCACTTACTTTTTGAGCTGGGTGGGTTTCAAAGTAGTGACGCGGATGCGTCAGCAACTTTTCGAACACCTCATGAAGCTACCGGTTTCATTTCACGATAACCATTCGACCGGTGACTTGATTTCCAAAATCACATACGACACTCAACAAGTAGCCGAAGCATCGAGCCGAGCGTTATTGGTGCTTATTCGCGACGGTGGTTTTGTGGTGGGCTTGTTGTGTCTGATGTTTTATCAGAGCTGGCAACTTAGTTTGGTGTTTCTCGTAATTGGTCCTGTAATCGCCAAGTTTGTTGCGGTTGTTTCAAAGCGTTTTCGACTAGTCAGTGGCCGAATTCAAACTGCGATGGGTAACGTCACAACGACGGCCGAACAAATGATTAATGGTCATAAAGTCGTCGTGATGCACGAAGGCCAAAAGCTAGAGTCTAAACGCTTTGGTGAAATCAACAACATCACCCGCAACCAAAATATGAAGTTGGTAAGCACGCGCGCGATCAGTACCTCGGTGATTCAGTTTATTGCTTCACTGAGTCTAGCGATGGTACTGGTGATAGCCAGCTTTCCCGAAATGCTGCAAAACCTCTCGGCGGGGGCATTCACGACGTTGCTGACATCAATGATTATGCTGCTGCGACCATTGAAGCAGTTGAGTAACGTGAACAGTGACTTTCAACGCGGTTTAGCTGCAGCGACCAGTGTGTTCGGTATTCTCGATCAACCGATTGAAGTAGATAAAGGTACCCATATGGTGGATCGGGTGAAAGGGGATATTAAATTTAATCATGTCACGTTCCGCTATAATGACCATGATGATCCGGCACTAGAAGACATCAGCTTTGCGGTTGATGAAGGCAAAACACTGGCATTGGTTGGGCGTTCAGGAAGTGGTAAGTCGACTATTTCGAACTTATTAACGCGCTTTTATGATGTCAGCGAAGGTGAGGTCACTATAGATGGACGAAATATACAAGACTACCGCCTTAAATGTTTGCGTCGCCAAATTGCTTTGGTTTCTCAACACGTCACCTTATTCAATGACACGATTGCTAATAATATTGCTTATGGCACATCTAAAAACGTGTCTCGGGAAGATATCATCAAAGCCGCTGAGCAAGCTTATGTGACTGAATTTACAGATAATATGAGTCATGGTTTAGATACCATGGTCGGTGAAAACGGTGTGATGTTATCAGGTGGTCAGCGACAACGTATCGCTATCGCTCGGGCACTCCTACAAGATGCACCTATTTTGATTCTCGATGAGGCAACGTCAGCGCTAGACACCGAGTCTGAGCGGCATATTCAGAAGGCGCTGGGTGTGCTTAGAACGAATCGTACATCCATCGTCATTGCACACCGGTTGTCCACGATTGAGAATGCCGATGAGATTTTAGTGATGGATAATGGACACATTGTCGAACGCGGAAACCATCAGTCGCTACTTGATAACGAGGGTCCTTATTATCAGTTACATAACCTGCAATTTAGTGGGGTAAATTAGAATGTGGTTGGAGAGGCAGTGGTACCGAAAGCGTTTGCATCCACTGCTGTACCTGCTTACACCCTTATCACTGGTATTTT
>NZ_DEYI01000018.1:0-14652 GCF_002364475.1 Idiomarina sp. UBA3162 | reverse complement strand
TCGTCCGATGGACATCGAGTGGGCTAAAGACGGTATCGATGGCAAGTTATATATCGTACAAGCACGTCCGGAGACGGTGCAGTCCAACCAAAAAGGGCAAGCGATCGAACGCTTTGCACTACAAGACACCAGTGCGGTGGTCTGTGAAGGTCGTGCGATTGGTCAGCGCATCGGTAAAGGTGTGGCACGCGTATTGGATAGCATTGACGAGATGGACAAAGTCCAACCTGGTGATGTGCTGGTTACTGATATGACCGATCCGGATTGGGAGCCTATTATGAAGCGCGCGGCGGCTATCGTGACCAACCGCGGTGGTCGTACATGCCACGCGGCTATCATCGCTCGCGAGTTAGGCATTCCAGCGGTTGTAGGCTGTGGTAATGCAACTCAGCTGATTAGCAATGGCCAAGCGGTTACCGTGTCATGTGCAGAGGGTGATACCGGGTACATCTACGAAGGCGAGCTTGACTTTGAAGTCACTGAGTCGCGCGTTGATGCAATGCCGGATTTACCATTAAAGATTATGATGAATGTTGGTAACCCGGACCGTGCTTTTGACTTTGCTGGTTTACCGCATGCGGGTGTAGGTCTTGCACGCCTTGAGTTTATTATTAATCGCATGATTGGGGTGCATCCCAAGGCATTACTTAACTTTGACGATCAACCAGATGCGTTGAAAGCAACGATCAGCACCATGATCGCCGGTTATGAATCACCTCGTGAATATTATGTAGCGCGTCTTGCTGAAGGGATCTCAACCTTAGCCGCGGCGTTTGCACCGGAGCGCGTTATTGTTCGTATGTCAGACTTCAAGTCGAATGAATACGCAAACTTAGTGGGCGGTAGTCAATACGAGCCGGATGAAGAAAACCCGATGCTCGGTTTCCGTGGCGCATCACGCTATATCTCAGAGGAATTCCGCGATTGCTTTGCACTCGAATGCGAAGCGATTAAGCGTGTACGCAATGAAATGGGTCTAAGCAACATCGAAATCATGATTCCTTTCGTACGTACGTTAGAGGAAGGTCGCCAAGTTATCGATTTGCTTGAAGAGCAGGGACTGAAACAAGGTGAGAACGGCTTGCGTGTGATCATGATGTGTGAACTACCATCAAACGCACTATTGGCCGATAAATTCCTTGATATGTTCGATGGCTTCTCAATTGGTTCGAATGATTTAACCCAGCTAACGTTGGGACTGGATCGCGACTCGGGCTTAATCGCGCACTTATTTGATGAGCGCAACGACGCTGTTAAAGCATTGCTTGAAATGGCCATTAAAGCGGCTAAAGCACGTGGTAAGTACGTCGGTATATGTGGTCAAGGTCCGTCAGATCATCCTGACTTTGCTCAATGGTTAGTCGAGCAGGGAATTGATTCGGTTTCGCTTAACCCTGACACTGTTATTGAAACTTGGATGTACTTATCAGAACAACTGTAAGAGGACTATAAAACGTTATGACACAACTCCCTAAGTTAGACGCCAAGCGCGCACTGCCGTCGTTGTATCAGGCATATATTGGTGAGCTTGAACAGTCAGATTTTAGTGGGGAGATTGATGTCACGTTTTCAGGGCGGCTCATCGCGGCAACAGATAACAGTGTTTATCAACAGTTGCCGCAGGCCGTCCTTTATCCTGTCAACGAAGCCGACATTCAAACGATACTGAAACTCGCAGCTCAAGATGAGTTTCATTCAGTGACATTTTCCCCTCGAGGCGGTGGTACGGGCACTAACGGACAGTCGTTGACGCCGGGCATTGTGGTGGACTTAAGTCGCCATATGAATCGCGTGTTGGAAGTCAATGCGGATGAAGGTTGGGTGCGTGTACAAACCGGCGTGGTAAAGGACCAGCTTAACGACGCGTTGCGTCCACATGGCTATTTCTTTGCACCGGACTTATCAACCAGCAATCGTGCCACGCTCGGCGGCATGATTAATACGGATGCATCGGGCCAAGGCTCGTTGGTATACGGTAAAACCAGTGATCATATTTTGTCGTTACGCACGGTGTTGCAAGGTGGTGAGCTGTTAGCCAGTGAACCGGTCGACTTACAGCAGGCACAAACTTACAGCGAAGTCGATTCGCGGGTGGGGCGGTTATATAAACAAGCACTCAATACCTGTGTGGGTATGCGCGAGGCGATAGAAGCCAAGTTTCCGCCGTTAAACCGCTTTTTAACCGGGTATGACTTAAAACACACGTTCGATGCAGAGCATAATACGCTCGATCTCTCGCGCCTGATCGCAGGCTCAGAAGGTACGTTAGGCTTTGTCACTGAAGCAAAACTCAACATCACACCGATCCCCAAATACCGTACTTTAATCAACGTAAAGTATTCTGACTTTCAGGCAGCGCTGAACAACTCACCGTTCTTAGTTGAAGCTGAAGCAACATCAGTAGAGACCATTGATTCCAATGTATTGAATTTAGCCCGTGAAGACATCATCTGGCATAGCGTTTCTCCGCTGTTAGAAGAGGTGGAGGGGCAGGTCATGAATGGCATCAACATGGTCGAGTTTGCCGCGACGGACCAAGCTGAAAACCAGCGTAAAATTGATGCGCTGTGTAAACGTCTAGATAAGCTTATTAAAGCTAAAGATAATAAAGGGGTGATCGGGTATCAAATATGCGATGACCTAGAAAGTATCCAAACCATTTATGCGATGCGGAAAAAAGCGGTCGGATTATTAGGTGCGACCAAAGGTGCGCGTAAACCGGTTGCTTTCGCAGAAGACACTGCGGTGCCTCCCGAGCAGTTGGCCGCGTTTATAATGGAGTTTCGCGATATATTAGATGATGCCAGCCTCCATTATGGAATGTTTGGTCACGCCGATGCAGGGGTGTTGCACGTGCGTCCCGCGCTGGATTTAACTAATCCAGATGATGAAGTAATATTGCGCGAAATTAGCGATAAGGTAGCTGCATTGACTGCTAGATATGGCGGCTTGATGTGGGGAGAGCATGGTAAAGGCTACCGCTCAGAGTATGCGCCGAAATTTTTTGGCGAGGAGCTTTATGAAGAACTGCAAAAAGTAAAAGCAGCGGCCGACCCGTTTAACCAGTTTAATCCAGGTAAAATCGCTACTCCGCTTAACAGCGAAGCGCAGTTAGTTTCTGTTGATGCGCAAAAGCGTGGGTATTTTGACCGTCAAATTCCGATTGAGACACGTGACTACTACGACAATGCCATGAGTTGTAATGGAAACGGGTTATGTTTTAATTACGATACCAAAGCAGCAATGTGTCCTTCGTATAAAGTGACACGTGATCGTCGCATGTCGCCCAAAGGACGCGCGTCATTGATGCGTGAATGGTTGCGCTTAACTGCGGAACAAAATTATCGCGCAGATAAACAACCGGGTGACGAAGTATCTTGGTTTGAAAAATGGCGAAACCGCAACGATTCGACAGATGACTACAGCCACGAAGTCAAAGCGTCAATGGACAAATGCTTGGCGTGCAAAGCCTGTACTAATCAATGCCCGGTGAGCGTGGACGTGCCAACATTTAAGGCTGAGTTTTTACAACATTACTACTCAAGATACCCACGGCCTATCAAGGATCATTTAGTACGAAGCGTTGAGAGTACCGCTAAGATAGGCGCGAAATATCCCAAGTTTAGTAATGCCATTATCAAGAATCCACTGAGCAACTTTTTCTTGAAACAAGTTGTGGGTTATGTCGATACGCCCGCATTTTCAGTGCCTAACTTGGTTAAACGGTGGCAGGCGTCAGAATTCCGAGTCGCGGAGCCGAGTGAGCTCGCCCAGTTACCAGTAGAACAGCAACAGCAGCTGGTGGCTATCGTACAAGATCCTTTCACCAGCTTTTATGAAGCTGAGATCGTGCATTCTTTCGCGCAACTCGCTGCTCGTCTGGGTTATCAACCTGTATTGATACCCTTTGTAGGACAGGGTAAAGCTCAACATGTGAAAGGCTTTTTATCGGAGTTTAAGCAAACGGCTGAACGTGTTTATGAATACCTAGCGCCCTTGTTCGATACCGAAATTGAACGCGTGGGTGTTGATTCGTCCACCGCATTGGTATTCCGCGACGAGTATCACCACGTGTTAGGTGATAAAGCTGAAGCATTGAACGTGCAAACAGTCATTGAGTGGTTACAGGGCAAGGCGGAGAAACTCGAACTCGAGAGCAGTCATCGCCGTTACGGTTTGCTGTTACACTGCACCGAGCAGAGCTTCATTCCCGAGTCAGCAAAGCACTGGCAGGCGCTATTTACCAGTGTTGGCTTACAGCTCGATATTGTCCAAGCGGGCTGTTGTGGTATGGCCGGAACATTTGGGCATGAACGCAGCAACTTGAAAGAGAGCATTGCGTTGTATCAAATGGATTGGGCTGAAGCGGTTAAACAGTACGGAACGAGTGGTATTACGGCGACTGGATTCTCTTGTCGCTCGCAGGTGAAACGTTTGGAAGGCAAGCGGGTGAGACACCCGCTCGAAGTTATTCTGAGCTACCTTAATCACTAAGGTAGCTCGTTGCGCTGTTATTTTTTCGCGTTAGCGATGATTTCGCGCGCCATCTCGTCGGCCAATTCGCCGGTTGGACGGTTTTCTTCATTGGCACGTGCAAAGAGCTTATCGAGTGTGTTGTAGATATCACGCACACGTTTGTCAGTCTCTTCAAGTGAGAAGTTAGCCGCTTCAGAACAAACGTGGATAACACCACCTGCGTTAATGACATAGTCAGGTGCGTATAGAATACCCATGTCTTTAACTTTCTGGTCGTGTGCTGGAGTCGCTAACTGATTGTTCGCACTACCCGCGATGATCTTCACTTTTAACTGCTTAAGCGTTTCGTCGTTAATCGTTGCACCGAGTGCGCATGGCGCGTACACGTCAGCGTCGACGCCATAGATTTCGTCAAGACCCACAACCTGTGCACCGAGCTCATCTTTAGCTCGTTGCATAGCGTCTTCATTGATGTCCGTTACGATCAACTTCGCGCCTTCTTTTGCACAGTATTCGGCAAAGTCATAACCAACAGCACCTAGACCCTGCACTGCAATCGTTACGCCATTAAGGTCATCAGAACCTAAACGGTGTTTTGCTGCAGCCTTTAGGCCTAAATAAGTACCGAGTGCGGTATGAGGCGATGGATCGCCTGCTTTATCTGCAGTACCAGCAACATGGTTCGTTTCTTTAGCAACGATATCGATATCCGCAGTACGAATGTTGACGTCTTCAGCGGTGATATATTTGCCACCTAAGGTTTCAATGAAACGACCGTAAGCACGGAATAGGGCTTCACTTTTAATGGTTTTAGCATCGCCGATGATCACAGCTTTACCGCCACCTAGAGGAAGGCCAGCCATGGCGCTTTTATAGGTCATACCACGTGAAAGACGCAGCACGTCGGTTAATGCTTCAGCCGATGAAGCGTAATTCCATAAACGCGTACCGCCCAAGCTCGGGCCGAGCGTTGTATCGTGAACGGCAATAATAGCCTTAAGGCCAGACTCTTCATCATGGCAGAAGGTTACTTGTTCGTGATTATCGAATTCAATATGCTCAAATAGAGACATGAATTTCCATCCTCATTGGTTTTCAAAATTGCGCGCACATTACCACTTGGAATGTTAACGCGCTACTAAAAAACAAAACTAAAATCGTTATTCAAACGGGTGTTTAGCAACTGATGTTTACAGTTGACGTAAACGGCAACTTGTTAACAAAAATTAGTCAATTAAAAGTTCGATAACACCCTGATTGACTAACCATGCCAGTAGCTCTCGGCCGCACATATCAACGCAAAGAGGCGCCAATTCAGTAATCGCTTTTTCGTCCGAAAGCTCTGCAAGCTGTTTGGCCAGAGCATCGGCTTCAGTCGTCACCGTAAACAACTCACCGTTAGCAAAGTACTGTGGTTTATCAAAATGCTTCAGCAAGTGCGAACCTGGTGTACGAACGACGGCTGCATTATCCATCGTTAGCAAGGCTGGCACTTGTTCGGCTACCATCGGCAACTCGGGTTCAGGAAGAGGGCGCTTGCTCATCGACTGAGCACGTAAAATGAGCTCATCAAAATCGCTCGATTCAATCGCTGATTTAAGGAGTTGCTTGACGTGACTTAGCTGCGCTTCAGTTACGATATGACTTGGGTTATCACTCAAAAGGTTCGGATCGGTGTAACGTTGTTTAAGTTGCTCAGTCTGTAATGCCATGTCAGCGAGCTGAGCAAGCCATTCGGCCTGATTCGGCGCGCGGAAACCAACCGAATAATTGAGACAAGGTTCAAGTGCGATACCATCATGTGGGCAGCCGGCTGGAATATATAGAACATCACCGGGTTCTAATACTTCATCGATGACCGCATCAAAGGACTCTTTGATCTGCTTGAGATCCTCGCACGGATAAGTGGGCGTAGTCGACTGACGTGCACCCACGCGCCAATGACGACGACCCGCACCTTGCACAATAAACACATCGTATTCGTCAACGTGTGGTCCAACGCCACCGCCTGCAACGGAGAAGCTCACCATCACATCATCAATGCGCCACTCGGGTAAAAAACGAAACGCCTGCAACAGCGAGTGGACATCGGGCATCCATTCATTGACCGCTTGCACGAGTAACGTCCAATCCTCTTCGCCGAGTGATTCGTACTCTTCGAAAGGGCCGTGAGACACGGACCAGCTTTGATCTCGATGCTCGATAATACGAGCATCAACGCCATCTTCCATGGCCAGCCCCGCTAAAATCTCGGGTTCAATCAAGTCAACGTTGGCGAGCCCACGCTTAAACAAGCGCGGGCGCTGTTGCCAGTCAGAGTCTAGAAAGGCTTGCTTATCGACATTCTGTAAGTGCATTACTTGAGCTCGTCTACAAATGCTTCGGCACGACCAATGTAGTTCATCGGAGACATCGCTTTCATTTCATCTTTCGCGGCTTCAGGGACATCGAGCGCATCGATGAAAGCGACTAAGTCAGCCGGCTTAATACGCTTACCGCGTGTGAGCTCTTTGAGTTTCTCGTACGGCTTTTCAACACCGTAGCGACGCATCACCGTTTGTACGGGCTCGGCCATCAACTCCCAGTTTGCATCTAACTCGGCTGTTAATACCGATTCATTGACTTCAAGCTTGCTTAAACCTTTCAGCGATGCATGATAAGCGATCACCGCGTGGGCAATACCGACACCTAGATTACGCAATACGGTGGAGTCCGTTAGATCACGCTGCCAACGTGAAATAGGCAACTTCTGCGCGAGGTGACTCATAACTGAATTGGCGATGCCTAAGTTGCCTTCGGAGTTTTCAAAATCGATTGGATTTACTTTATGCGGCATGGTTGAAGAGCCCACTTCGCCGGCAATCGTTTTCTGTTTAAAGTGGTTAAGTGCAATATAACCCCATAAGTCTCGATCAAAGTCGATTAGCACGGTATTAAAGCGTGCGACCGCGTCGAACAATTCGGCGATATAATCATGCGGTTCGATTTGGGTGGTGTAAGCGTTCCAAGTCAGGCCTAAAGAAGTCACGAACTGTTCTGAAGCCTGGTGCCAATCAACATTGGGGTAAGCCGCTAAGTGTGCGTTGTAGTTACCCACTGCACCGTTGATTTTCCCCATCAGTGCGACTGCGCGCACTTGCTCAAGCTGACGTTGCAATCGTACAGCGACGTTAGCAAACTCTTTACCCATAGTAGTTGGTGTCGCCGGTTGGCCGTGGGTACGCGCCATCATTGCTACCGAGCGGTATTCACGTGCTTTTGCTTTTACTGTGTCGACAATTTCTTGCATGACAGGCACTAAGACGTCGTCACGCGCGGCTGTAAGCATTAAGCCATGTGATAGGTTGTTGATATCCTCTGACGTGCAAGCAAAGTGAATAAATTCACTGACTTTGGCTAATTCAGGCAAGTCAGCGACTTTCTCTTTCAACAAGTACTCGACCGCTTTAACGTCATGGTTTGTTGTGCGCTCTATTTCTTTTACACGCTCAGCATCTTCAACGCTGAATGTTTCAACGATCGCATTGAGGCGTTGATTCGCTTCATCGCTGAGTGGAGCAACTTCTTTAATGCCCTCATGCTGAGCCAACATTTGTAACCAACGCACTTCGACAGTCACGCGGTATTTGATTAGGCCATATTCACTAAATATGGCGCGTAATGGCTCAACTTTACTGGCATAACGCCCGTCAACAGGCGAAATAGCCGTAAGGGTTGAAAAAGGTAACATATCCAAAGTTCTCCAAGTTAAACAGTTTAAGTTATGCGCTTACGCTAAGTAGTTCAGTAACGGCCGCCAGCATACGCTTGCGTCCAAATAAAAACTGACGTCGTTTACCACCCACTTGTTGCCACAATACGGCACTACGCACACCTGATAATAGTAGGGCGCGAACGAGGTGTTGATGGGCCTCTTGCTGCAGGATCTGCGGGCTACCATTAACTTTAATGGGCTGTCCTAGGGGGCTGATGACTTCACGATAAATCGAAGCTAAGCTCGCCGTTACATGGTGTTTGTCAAAGCCGAACTCATAATATTGGCGGCCAACTTGGTGCAAACGCTCGGCTAATAAGTCAAGAGACTTGGGCTGGCTTAGCAAACGTCTAGATAGGTGAACCATCCCCACCATATAGCGAGTGATCTCAAGGTCACGCTGAGCATTATTGCGAAATTGTTGAGCGAGTAAAATCAATCCTGGCCGTACCCCTTCAACACCACCATACACCGCTTCTGTTGATTCGGGTTCTAAATTAAGCACGCTATTAAGTAAGGTATCCACGACCGCTTCGTGATGCACCCGACCCGTCCGTGCCGCCTGTTGCACGGCGATGGCGGCTTGCGCCATGCCCGCTAGAGCAACAACGCGTTGTTGCCAATCGTTCATAAACGAACCTCAAAATCGGTAATACGTTGCTCAATGATACCGCCACCTAGGCAGACCTCGTCGATATAGAACACTGCCGACTGTCCAGGCGTTACCGCTGCGACAGGTTCGTCAAATACGACTTCGATACGTCCATCTTCAGCGGGTGTGATTTGACATGGAATATCCGCCTGGCGATAGCGCGTTTTCACAACGCACCGTAATGGTTCACTGATTACCTCTCGGCTCACCCAATGTAGCTGGTTTGCAACTAAGCCTTTTGAGAACAAACGCGGGTGATTTTTGCCTTGAGCAACCACAAGTACGTTGCGTTCGACATCTTTATCAACGACATACCACGGGTCATCGCCGGCATCAGCTAAACCACCTATATGAAGCCCTTTACGCTGGCCTATGGTATGATACATCAGACCTTCATGTTCGCCGAGTATGTCACCATCGACACTCTCGATCGTACCAGGCTGAGCAGGGAGGTATTGTTGCAAAAAGTCCTTAAACTTACGCTCACCAATAAAACAGATACCCGTTGAATCTTTTTTGTCGGCAGTGACTAGACCTTGTTCTTCGGCAATACGGCGCACTTCGGGTTTTTCGAGCTCACCCACAGGGAACAGGGTCTGTGCGACATGCTCATGACTCAACGTATAAAGAAAATAGCTCTGATCTTTATTATTATCTAAACCGCGTAACAACTGCCACTTTCCGTCACGTAAGGCGCGTCTTACGTAATGACCGGTAGCAATGTAGTCAGCACCTAAGGCTTCTGCTGCAAATTCCAGAAATGCTTTAAATTTGATTTCTTTGTTGCACATGATGTCAGGGTTAGGGGTTCGACCAGCTTTGTATTCCTCTAAGAAGTGCTCAAACACATTGTCCCAATATTCCGCAGCAAAATTAACGGTGTGTAGCTCAATGCCCAGTTTTTCGCACACGGCTTCTGCGTCGGCGAGATCATCGGCGGCGGCACAATATTCATCGTCATCATCCTCTTCCCAGTTCTTCATAAACAACCCTTCGACTTGATAGCCTTGTTGAAGAAGCAGGTAGGCGGATACGGAAGAGTCTACACCGCCAGACATACCGACGATGACTTTGGTTTCACTGGGTTTTTTTTCGGACTCAGTCATGATTCTTTGTCTCTGTTACTACACGGAACGCTGGTGGCAGAGTTTACCACACTGGAGGTTCTTCACGCCATTCTCCAGGCTGTAATCCCGCCAACTTAAATGGACCAATTTGAGCGCGGATTAATCGGAGCGTAGGTAATCCTACGTGAGCTGTCATACGGCGAACCTGACGATTTTTACCTTCGGTAATTGATAGGCATAACCATGAATCGGGCACTGTTTTCCGCTCGCGCACTGGTGGGTTGCGCGGCCACAAACCTGTAGGCTCATCAATAGTAAAAACGTGTGCAGGCTTGGTAAGTCCGTCGTTTAATTCACAACCATTACGCAATGCTGCTAATTGCGCTTCATCGGGAATCCCCTCAACTTGCACCCAATAAGTCTTAGCAACTTTATACTTCGGGTTAGCAAGCCGTGCCTGATAGACACCATCATTTGTCAGCAACATTAAGCCTTCGCTATCTTTATCAAGGCGACCGGCAGGATAAACATTAGAGTGTGGTACGAAGTCCTTTAAGGTCACGTCGTCAGGCTCGCCGGAAAACTGGCTGAGTACGCCATAAGGTTTATTCAGTAAAACCAGTTTCGGATTTACCGGACGAGGACGTCGCGGACTGCGCTTACGTCGAGGTTGATTGGGCATAAATTTCCTCAGCTACAGAATCGATGGTAAAATCGATGATTGGTGTCAATTATATCAAATGTTTAGAGCTTAATGGGGTCGAAATTGCAGCAAAATGAATCAAAAGAACAAATGATTGTAGGCGGCGATTTAGCGGAAGCGTTAAAGGGAAATTACCGTATTCACGTGGTGCAGTGGGTTAAGGAGGCGTTCGCTATTACAGGACGTCATTTTTGGCCGCTGGTCACTGCGATGATCAGTTTCCTCGCTTTGCTTCTAGTTGTGGTCACGATTATCCAAATGGTGATGCCCATGTCGGTCCTTTCATCACCCGAGGCTGTTAATAACATGACGCCCCTACAAAGTTTGGGTTTGGCATTATTTAGCACGGCGATTGCTGCGCCGTTATTTGGCGGCATCATACTGATGGGGATACGTCACAGTATTGATATACCGACCAAGGGTTTGCATATTTTTAAGGGTTTTGAGTCCGTGACAGCGCTCATTGCTACAGGGGTTATCACCACTTTGATCTCGCAACTATTTGTCTGGTTGGCAGCAAGTATTTCGCCTTTAGTGGGCTATGTAGTCGTGCTCTATACGTCAGCCATTTTCTGTTTAGCACTACCTTTGGTTGTTGAGCGGCGCATATCGCCATTGAACGCAATTTACTATTCGATCCGTATTACACATTATCATTTACCATTTTTTATTGGCCTTACATTTGTTTTTTATATCGTATTTATCATGGGTCTCATTACATATGGCTTATTGCTTTTTGTTCTGATCCCTTATTTAGTGAACTTATTAGGTTTAGTTTATCGCCAAATCGTCGGTGTTAGTGTGCGTTTGCAACCACCTTCACAATCAAACCAATCCGACGACTGGACTGCTTAAAGGAGCTCGAATGCGAAAAAAATTATTCATCATTTTCTTTATTTTGGTATGTATTGCCGCGTTGTTATTACCGTTTTTCAGTAAATATGAGAAGCCAATAGGCGAAAGGGATGTCGCGAGTCATGGTTTACCGCCAGTGCCCACATTGGAACCGCGTACTGAAATTCCTAATTTTGATGAGTTCAACGACGTAAAAGAGAAAAAGAAGGAATTTTTTCGCTATCTACTACCTATTATTGAGGCCGAAAACTTACGTATTTTGCATGAACGGCAACAGCTATTTGCTATCGAAAGTGCGTATAGTCGAGGGTTTGAAAACGAGCAAGATAAAAAGCAACTTGCGCGCCTTGTAGACTATTACGAAGTTGACCCAACGCTCGAAAGTGCGCAGCAATTTGAGGTACTTAAGCGTCGCGTTGATATCATTCCGACCATGATGGTTTTGGTACAAGCGGCGAACGAGTCAGCCTGGGGCACCTCAAGATTTGCGCAAGAGGGACTGAACTTATTTGGCCAATGGTGTTATCGCGAAGGCTGCGGTTTGGTTCCCGAACAACGACCTGACGGCATGAACCATGAAGTGGCGAAGTTCGACCACGTCGCGCAGTCAGTTCGGAGTTATATGCGTAATATAAATACTCATAACCCATACCTAGAACTGCGCCAAATTCGTGAAGTCATGCGTGAACGTGATGAGCAAGTGCGAGCGATTCCGTTACTCAGTGGTTTGCATAGTTATTCCGAACGCGGACAAGAGTATATTGATGAGCTTAAAGCTATGATTCGGGTCAATCGGCCGATCGTCGATGCGATCATCGAGCAAGATGATGCGGCGGCGGAACAATCCGCCACCACGGCGAATTAGGCGATCTGTGTAATTTGAATAGCTGAAGAAATTGGCTCGTCGTCATCTTCGGGTGTGAAGGATTGATTAAAAGAAGGCGCATCGAACGCGGTGTCGCCTTCTTTTGTTTCTACGCCCGTGGCTTTGACCGCATCAAAGTTAAATAACTCATTATCCACCAAATGAGACGGTGTGACGTTTTGCATCGCTGTAAAGATACTCTCGATACGTCCAGGGAATTGACGATCCCACTGATTCAACATCATTTTGATATTTTTACGCTGGAGATTTTCCTGTGAACCACACAAATTACACGGAATTATTGGAAACTCCATTGCCTCGGAGTAACGTGCAATATCTTTTTCGCGGCAAAAAGCCAACGGACGGATTACCACATGCTCACCATTGTCACTGACTAATTTAGGTGGCATCGATTTAAGCTTACCGCCGTAAAACATATTTAAAAAGAGTGTTTCTATCATGTCATCGCGGTGGTGGCCCAATGCAATCTTTGTTGCGCCGAGCCGTTTTGCTGTTTTATACAAAATCCCGCGACGCAACCGTGAGCACAACGAACAAGTCGTCTTACCCTCGGGAATCTTGTCCTTTACGATGCTGTAGGTATCTTCTTCAACAATCTCGTAATCGACGCCGATGCTATCGAGGTAATTAGGTAACACATGCTCAGGGAAACCGGGTTGTTTTTGGTCTAGGTTAACCGCAACAATATCGAAATGAATGGGTGCGACACGTTTCAGGTACATTAAGGTATCAAGTAGTGTGTAACTATCTTTGCCGCCCGACAGGCAAACCATGATCTTATCGTTATGCTCGATCATCGAAAACTGTTGAATCGCCTTTCCGGTTTCTCTGCGGATGCGCTTTTGCAGTTTGTTAAAACCATACTGTTTTTTCGCTTCAGTGCGCTCCGTTTGCATACCCATTCGTGCCTATATTAGTGTGTTCAAAAATAGGGCGCGATTATAGCGAACCCCCTTGTATTATGCCACTGGCGATTTAAAGTCCGCAGGCTTAATGGCAAGGACATCGCAGTTAAGACGCTCAAGCACATGTTCAGCCGTATTACCTAACAAAGCAGCGGAAAAGCCTGTTCGGCCCTTTGTGCCAAGCACTACGAGTTCAGCATCAAGTCGTTTAGCTAAGTCGGGAATCACTTGTTCGGGAAGGCCTTGTTCAACGTGTTGTTGCGAGATTGGAATGTGGTGTTTGCGGGCGAAATTCGCCATAGCGTTCTTGTGATGTCGTTCTAATTCGTCACTGTATTGGGTCACGTCAAACTCTGGAATCTCAACCGCTACGTTAATAGGTGCGGTTGGGTAGGCATTGACTAAATGCAAACTGGCATTAAGAACTTGCGTAATCGCTTGTGCTGTATCAACCACGCGGTCATTAAGCGCCTTGTGATCCTGTTCCTCTGAACCACTGTGGATGGCGGCTAATACTTGCCCATGCTGTGGCCACGCATGTTCTTTGACTAGCAAAACCGGGCAGGGGGCTTTTCGTAATAAGTGCCAGTCTGTCGGCGTAAACAATAGGTTTTGAAAGCTAGGCTGGACTTGTGTCGCTTTAACGAGTAAATCGGCTTCAAGCTTTTGCACATGTTCAATGATTGCCTCAAATGGACGATTGTGCCATACCACGGTGATATCGATATCAACACCTTCGGTATCGAAACCTTCAAGTAAGTCGGTGACCCACGCTCGACGATCAGCGATTAAATTGGTGCGCATGGTATCGCGCTCATCGCGCGACAACATTGTTGTCATTTCGTAAGAGAAATCATAAATAGAGAGAAATAGGCTGATTTTTGCTTGTGTTAAGCGCGCGATATGCAATGAGCGATTAATCGCCTTGTGTTCTTCATCTGCGGGGTCAACCACGACGAGAATCCGTTTGAACCGTTCCATGTTATTCTCCCACATGCATAATCAATGATAGATACCATCAATTTAGCGTAATAATGGGTGCTATACCAGTGATCAGCATCAACCGTGTAGCAACGCTTTGATTACGATCAAAAGCGACCATAGGCCGTAGATAAGCATCATTACGCCTAAGGCTGTTCTCACCCCTTGGCTTCTAAATAGTTGCGCAACATGCTGACTAATTAGCCCAAGGCCAACCATTGCGGGAAACGTGCCTAAAGCAAATAAAGCCATGTATCCAGCACCACTAGCGGCACTCCCCGAAACTGCAGCGTAACTTAAAGCACTGTACACTAAACCGCACGGCAACCAGCCCCAGAACATGCCCGCAAGGTAGGCAGGTAGTAGTCCTTGC
>NZ_DEYI01000040.1:0-18789 GCF_002364475.1 Idiomarina sp. UBA3162 | reverse complement strand
TACGTCGCGCATTGTGCGCGACATTGCGTTTGCCCCGTGCGCCAAAGGCGCACGCTACGCCGGTGCTCGATACCGCCGCCATCCCGTACGTCGCGCATTGTGCGCGACATCAAATACCGCCCGTGCGCCAAAGGCGCACGTTACGCTGGTGGTTGATGCCGCCGCCATCCCGTACGTCGCGCATTGTGCGCGACATCAGATATCGCCCGTGCGCCAAAGGCGCACGTTACGCTGGTGGTCGGTACGGCCGTCATACGTAGGTCGCGCATTGTGCGCGACATCAAATATCGCCCCGTGCGCAAAATGCGCACGTTACGCCGGTGGTTGATACCGCCGCCATCTCGTACGTCGCGCATTGTGCGCGACATCAGATATCGCCCCGTGCGCCAAAGGCGCACGTTACGCCGGTGGTCGGTACGGCCGTCATACGTAGGTCGCGCATTGTGCGCGACATCAGATACCGCGCGTGCGCCCAAGGCGCACGTTACGCGGGTGGTCGGTACGGCCGTCATACGTAGGTCGCGCATTGTGCGCGACATCAGATATCGCCCCGTGCGCCAGAGGCGCACGTTACGTCGGTGGTTGATATCACCCGTGCGCCAAAGGCGCACGTTACGCGACCGATCCAATGAGCAGATGATGCCGTAGGTATAGGTGAATGGAATTTAAAGGAAGGAGGAATAATGAGCAATACTGAGAATGCAAAAGTCGCTGGATTTACTGCTCCGGGTTTGAAAGAGGATGCTGCTCAAAAGGCCATCGCTCTGCTCGATGACCGCTTAGTTGCGCTTATCGACCTTCAGCTTACTTTAAAGCATGTTCATTGGAACGTGGTGGGTCCAAATTTCATCGGTGTGCATGAGATGCTTGATCCGCAGGTTGATGCGGTACGTGAAATGACAGACACCATTGCAGAGCGAATCGCGACCTTAGGCGGTGTGCCAGAAGGAACGCCAGAAGCGGTTGTGAGAAAGCGCTCATGGAAAGATTATTCGATCGGTAAGGGCTTAGTTGCTGAGCATTTATCTGAGCTTGATAAAGTCTACATTGGCGTCAACGGTGACCATCGGAAAGCCATCGATGAGTTGAGCGAGGTTGATCCGGTATCGGAAGATATGCTGACAGGTCAGTTGGGTGATTTAGAACAGTTCCAGTGGTTTGTTCGCGCTCACATTGAATCGTCTTCGGGCGAGTTGAAGCGGTAAGGTAGCGTGCGCATTTTGCGCACGGGGCAATCCGCGTGTCGCGCCAAAGGCTCGACGTACGTCGACGGGCGGCGCGACCTACCCGTAATATTGAACGCCGATTTCGATGCGTTTGCGGTCGTTTTTTACTCGCCAGCGGTTAGTATCGCGAAGTGAATAAATGCAGCCGCAGTACTCTTGCTGGTAAAAGCGTTCGCGCTTTGCCAGCTCTACCATCCGACTCGAGCCACCTTGCTTGCGCCAATTGAAAGTCCAGTAGGTAACATCATCATAGCGGGCTGCCGCGCGTTCGCCGCAATCATTAATTTGCTGCATATTTTTCCAACGTGAGATACCTAAGCAACTGGTGATCACGTCAAAACCATGCTCATGAGCATACAGGGCGGTGCGTTCAAACCGCATATCAAAGCAGACAGTGCAACGCTCTCCACGCTCGGGTTCCCACTCCAATCCACGCACACGCTCGAACCAGTTTTGGCTATCATAGTCGGCGTCGATAAACGGGATGCCCAATTTTTCGGCGAAGCGGATGTTTTCTTCTTTACGAATCAAATATTCTTTTTCGGGATGAATATTCGGGTTGTAAAAGAAGATCGTGATGTCGATGCCGGCATCAACCATGCGCTGCATGACGTCTCCAGCGCACGGGGCGCAGCAAGAGTGCAGTAGTACTTTATTGGATTCGGTGGGCGCTTCGAGCACGATACTTTGTTGCTTGGCCATGGTGGGCATCCGTTGTTTTGAGCAGATGCCCAGTATTGTGCATTTTTTTGGGAAAAAAGAAAGCATGGCTGTCGCGCCAAAGGCGCGACTTACGTCGGGCGTTGATGAGATGCATGGTTGTCGCGCCAAAGGCGCGACTTACGTCGGGCGTTGACGAGATGCATGGTTGTCGCGCCAAAGGCGCGACTTACGTCGGGCGTTGATGAGATGTATGGGCTGTCGCGCCAAAGGCGCGACCTACAGTTCGGCCTCGAGTTCTTTCATGGCTTTTTGGGCGCGGAACTCTTCGTAGAGTGCTTCTTTTGATTGCGGATCGATGGTGCGTTTTGAGGCGTCAATAATCGCATCAAAGGTGTCGCGGGTTTCGTCCAAAACAACCAAAGCACATAGATATTTTTTGCCATCAATCCGTGCCATTGCCATCTCTTCTGGCGTACTGCCCACTAATGTTTCGCTCGCCACCTGCTTAGACACTTGCTCAAACGTAGCGCCTACCGAGCTGCCGCCCTCGGCCTGTACTTTGCGGTTGTAGAGTTTATCCAACACGCTTGCTTTAACTTGGATCTGTTGCGTCAGGTCGGCGCGTGCTGCTGCAATCGCTTGCGGTTTATCGACCGCCATATTACCTGACCAATCGACGCACGATGAAGCCGCCAAGCCCTTGTCTGATTTCGGATTAAATACCCAGCTGGGCGCGGTATCGTTTGGGTTGCCAGTTACTTTTTGCATATCGCTATTCGTTTGCTGCTGTGCTTGTTGTTGCATTTGCTGTGCAGTGGGCTGTTGCGGCTGTGACGAGCAGGCGGTCAATAGCGCTGATAAGCTAAGTACGAGTAAAGTTTTTTTCATTAGAACGCTTCCATCATTTGTTGGTAATTAGTTTGGCGCTGCGTAATTTTGCGCAGGTAGTTTTTCGTTTCTTGTGCGGGTAAATAAGTCATTAAATGTTGGTAAGCCTGCTCGCGGCTCATTTTATTTGCTGCTGCACTGGCTTGGGCTAGCGAGTAGTCGTTGCCAAAGGTACGGGCTACGTTACCTGGCCCGGTGTTGTAAGCTGCAATTGATAAAAGCTCACGTACTTCATTGTTGCGAACCGTTTTAAAATAGCGGCGATTAAGCAGGTAATAGTAGACACTACCCGCCTGAATATTATTAGCGGGGTCGAACAAGTAGGCGGGGCTAAATAGCTGTTGCTCACCGTATAAAAAATCACTGATATCTTTGCCCGCGGACGTTGGCACAATTTGCATCAAGCCAAAGGCCGGAATATGCGATCGTGCCATTGGGTTAAAACTGGACTCTGTGTGGATGATCGCCAGTATCAAAGCGGGTGATAAGCCATGTTTTTGTGCGTAAACCTCAACCGTTGGTAACACGCGCTTGATACGTGCCTGTTGACTGTTAGGCGGTAACTTAACAGTTATTTTACTGGTCTTGGCTGTCGCTTCTTGAGTGGTTTCGGCGGTGCTATCAACGCTTGGCTGAGCGTCTAGAATGGGCGTATTGTCCTCAACTTCTATTGTTTGTTGCACCGCCTGCGGTAACTGCTTGATAACAGGATCTGATTTTAATGCGTTAGTTACAGTGGTCGTGCTGAGTTGGTTAAGTCGCTGTTGTAGTCTTTGCTTAAGCTGTGCCTTAGTCAAACGACCTTGCACTTCTACGGTGACGGTGTTGCGCTCATAGTCAACGACGGTGCGCTCTGAGGCATCCTCACTGTATTGAATAAAGCGTTTTTTGTCGGTGAGCTGTGGTTCTTCCCACACCTGTGCCAATTGTTTTTTGTAAGCAGACTCCGCTTCGCGCCATTGTTTGGCAAACTGTTCAAACGCCTGCCAATGCTCACGCTCAAACTGCTCAAATTCGGCTCGCTGTTGTGCAGCGAACTGCGCGAATGCTTCGTCTTCAGTGTTTGCATCTTGTGCCAATGCGGAAAATGCAAAACTACTAAGGATTAAAGTAGCTGTCCAAGTCAAAGGCCTTTTCGGCATCTTGCTTTTCCTTCTGTTGCTCGGCTTGTAAGCGCAAACGCTGACAGTCGATACTTTTACATGTGGATGTGATAGCTATGGTTTGTGCGTAATCTTGTTGCTTAAAATACAGTTGTGCGGCGGATTGCTTGGCGACATCAAGCGTGAGTTGGTCAGCCTGTAAGTTTTGTTGTAAATAGGCAAATTGACGTGGCTCAGGCGCGAGGTGCGCGATAAGGGTCACCGCGTCGGCACTACTATAGGGCTCACTTAAACTCACTTGCAGCAGTTGTTTTAATTGTGCTTGCTCTAGCTCGCCGCGCATTTGCCAAGCTGCGCGTACAGCTAGCGCTGCAAGATTAAGTGACTTATTTTCGATGACGACTTCGCCACTGCAGTGCTGCCAGCCGTCTGCCGTCCAGAGCTTTTCGTTATCGATGCGACCCGCAAAAAAGCTGACGCTGTCGGTAATCTCAAATCCGAGTGTATCGCTCAGTTCTGTTCTTAATGCCAACCGTTGCGGTTTGCTCAACAGTAAACGACACGCTTTCTGATCGACTTGTGCCGGTAGGTCAGACTCCGCCCTAACAGCGACACCTTGTTCAGTCGTTTGCTGCTGATAACGGTTCAGCAAAGTGAGCTCATTCGCAGTCACGGATGAGCTGCCCAAGGCAACCCATCCGCAGAACGCAAACAGTGTAGTTTTAACGAAGCAACTCGCCATTATAAGTTATCGTCCTCAGATACCTTGCCTGACGCGCCCTGTGGGTTGGCTGCTTTGTCATTGTCACCGCCGTAGATGTTAATTGCGCGACCCGAACTGTCTTTTTGAGCGCTACCGCGACCCTGCATTTCACGTTGCGCCTCTTTCGCGATAGCTTCGAACGTGGGCGAGTGAACGGCTACGGTATATTGCCAATGACCATCCGCGCTAACAAAGTTACGGGTTTGTACACCAGCAGGTAATGTTCCGCTTGCGATTGCTTGATACTCATCACTTGCTTTAAGTTGATTCATGAACTGAGTGCGATCATTATCTAACTTTTTCACTCTTGTTGGATCTTGTAGATTGGGATCGGTGTACTCAAACTGTTGGGTGCTCTCTAACTGTTCTTCGTTAAAGCCGCCTTGCCAATATACTTCCTCACCTTTCATGGTGCCCAATAATGCTGCTCGCGCACGTGTTTCTGACTGACGTTTAGCGACATCTTTCAGACGTTTTGCGACACGAGGATTATCGTTATCACGGACAATCGCTGAGCCATACCCCATTAGAATGACTTCGCCTGTATCGGCATGAGTGAGGATCTTAGCGCCCATCGGTGGTAATACACCGGTGTTAATATCAGTAACGATTTGTTTGAAAAGCGCGTTAGGATCGCTGGTAACAATCGCTGCGCCGGCATTTTCACGCACTTGAGAGCGCGTTTTAGGTGTTGAGATTAGGCTAATCCGTACTTGATTACTATCCACGTCGTCGTAAACGTCGTAGGTTACATAGCCGGCGAGCGAACCGTTGACTGATTCAATGCAGCGCTCTTTCATACCTGAGGTTTCGTTAGCCACTGAATCGGTGCCCGTATCGATGGTATCGATCGTCAGTTCAGCGAGGTTGTTACAGGTCACATCAACACCTTTGCCGTTTGAAACCAACTGACGTTTGGCGATGAGTGCAGCTTGGTTGTATGCCGCGCGCTTCGATAGCAAGGTGGCGTTCATGTTGTCGTAAGTTTGGTAGAACGCGCTACCTATCGACAAAATGCCTGTGCCACTGCCGACTTGAATTAAGCGAATGCCGTCTTCGCTGTTATCAACCAGTTGTTGGTGCGCAACAGCGACTGCTTCCTTTTCATTATTACCGACGACGATATTGCCCTCAGTGACTGTGGATGTACTCTCTACTTCTTGCCCAGGGCGAGCAGGGGTCATATCGGTTAAATCAAAATCTTGTGCTTGGGCGGCGCCGCTGATGCCTGCAATAATTGCTAGGCCAAGTAAGGTGCGTTTCATATTCTGTCCTTTATGGTCTTACTAGTTAAATCGAATGGTAAATTCATTGGCGATAACCGCCTTCGGTAATTCAGCGGCTGTAATAGGCTGCAAAGATTGTTGTAGCGCAGCAACCAGGTCGCCGGTTTTGCCACTAAAGCGCAGTTGGGCTTTATAAAATTTGCCGTCGTTAGATATGCTGACATCTTGTGCGCCACCTAGCGTAGAAATGACGCCTGACAGGCGTTCGGGTTTAGCGAGATAGCGGCTGTTGATATACACATCATGTACGAGCCCACCTTCTTGTACGACACGCATGAACGCATCGCCTAGCTGTTGGCGTAACGCTTTTTGTTGAGCATCCAGTGACAGGTGCACGTCAATTAAGTCGTATAGAGCGTCTTGGGCGTTGGGCAATGCGATCAGTGTGGGATCGTTTTGCCATTCGCCGTAGATGTTGCCTGCCTGATCCGTGACTTCAACATGCAAATAGAGGCGCGCCGTACCGTCGCGTTCTATCATGCGAGGTTTAGCATTAAGGATAAGGTTGGCATTTTCGCTGAGTTCAACGCCTTGACTTGAGAGCCAACGTTTTAACTCACTATCAAGTGGGGCCGGTGCATTGACGGCGACACGTGGCGAGCCAATTTGTTGCATGATGTGTGACGTAGCGATTTCAAGCTTTTGCTTTTCAACATCGGCACGCAGTGTGACCTGTACCCCCTCATCGGCAATAGCTTTTGAGTCTATTAATTGCCATTGCTTAACCACGCCTGAGGATTTGGTTTGCAACTGGCGAGCCACAAAGTCGTTCATCGCAAAGTTGTCGCTGGTGTCATTGGTATGACTCACGGTATTGGAGTATTGCGTGCGTTGCTCGGTAAGCCATACGCCGACGACTTGAGAAATAGCACGACGCAAGGCATCGAGCTCGGCCGCTTCGCGCGCACTCATGCCTTGTTGGCTATCAGGCCAACCTTCACCAACGACCGTGACCGATACGATGGTTTGCGCATCATCCCAGCTACCTTCGTCAGTCGTTGCTGTGCCGAGTGTTTGTTTAACGACACTGACCGTTACACACGTATCTGTACCTTCCAGGCGGGGCTTTGATGTGTTGGTTTTTAGGCCGCGCAGGTCGTAGCCCGTTTGCGCCATATCACTGAGTTGTTGTAACCACGTGGTGCTGGCGGTGTCCATTTCCTCATAGGTATCGGCGATACTCAGTACTTTGCCCGATTGCAGTGCCCGTGCGATGTCTGCTAGTGCTTCAGTTTTTGCTTGTTCGATAGCGCTGGCGCCGCGCCCATAAGCGCAGCGATCTGCTTGAATCTCACCGCTTAATAAGATGTTTAGATCTTGTGCTAGGGCGCTCGTCGAAGTTAGCCCCAGCATGACAGAGAGCAGCGCAGGTTTAACTCCAAACGCTTTTATCATGTACGGTTCTCCAAGAAATTAGCGGGGGTACCGACCGATACAGCAAAAATCTTAGCGCTATTGGTTGGACGGTATATGCCTGCTTGCGCCTGTGCTGAGATAGTGTCCGCTAATGATGAATCTTTCCACAGCGTCATTTCACCCATGGCGCTATTGCGCGATGGGTTCACATTCGCCACTCCGATAGGTTCGACAAAACCTGCGCTGTATTGGAAAATAATCATGGTTTCATTCGGTAAAACGCCCGCGTTCTGACCGCGGTCAAGGCTGATTTGGTTACCTTTAATGCCTAACACCTGTGCAGTCGCGGGCATTTCCGACAGCATGCGTGTAAGTAAGATATCAATACCACGCGATGCCATATCGTTGATCACGGCGTTGACATGGGCACTATCAAAGTAGCGGTAACCACTCACATAACGGTTGTTGGCCATGACGTATTTCAGCTCGCTGCGATCACGCACATCTTCGGATTTGACTCGGATTTTGCCGAGGTTAGGGTATGACAACATCTCACGGGTATAGGGGTCGATGGTCGCGGCAGTCAGCTCTAAGGTGTAGTCCATCCAGCCTGTGATACTGCCTTCGTTTTTAACGGTACGCAGTGTATCGAGCTTAACGACATAATCGGGTTGTAAGATACGACGATTGGCAGCGGTCCTTGCCACAGTGCTGGCGCCTTGTTGCTCGAGTTGTAGCTGCTTTTCTTCTGCGATGACACTGTCATCGCGGGTAACGATGCGGAAGCGGTTAATCCCCGCAAATTGGTTTTCCAGCATTTTCAGTAACTGGCTATCGTCGTACTGGCGCAGCGCGTCGACGCCTTGACCCTCACCACCGACGTCGGTACCGCTAAAGTACATACGCACGATAGGCTTTTTAAGTGGGCAACTATCGTTTTCATTGTTTCGATCGAAGCTGCAGTTTGCCAGCCCCTGCGTATCAAAGTAAGCAGGGACTTTGATGTCTTTATCTTCAAAGCGATAGGCACTCTTAGCTATGACTGCGTTAGAGGCGCGATTGCTCACTTGACCTGACTGTGTCTGCTGCGCCGGTTGAGTGGTTTGGCAGGCCGATAGTACGGCGGCGGCAGCCAGTGATAAAGCGATTTTAAAGGTGTTCTTCATGGTTATTCCTATTCTGAGCTAGCGTCAAACAGCCAATTTGAAACAGGCTGTTCGACTTTTGATTTAAGTTGGTTCTTTGCATCCGCGGCCGCCGCATCTGGCGTTGGGCCTTTGCCAATCACTTCGATCACTTGCTGGTGCAATTGCCGAAACGGAGAACTCGGCTCGGTCACCGATGCGATGAGTTGCTGGCGGTGCAAATAAAGGCTGCCCTGAGCGCGTTGTTGCGACTTTTGTTCCAGTTGCAACCATAGGTTAGGCTCACTATGCGTCGGTGTGTGCCGTTGAATGACGCCAACCAACGCGTTTAAGTTGCGACTGGCAACAATACGGAGTCCGAGAGATTGTTCCGCTTGAGTCAACAAGCTCAACTGATTCTTGAAGGGGTTATTCGATTGTGTCGGATCAATCTGTTCAAGTGCGAGCGCGTATGCATTAGCCGTTTTTAATGGTTCTTTATACCGTAGACTCCAAAGCAATTGCTGCGATGCATTGGCGTCTGAAGGAAAACGCAACGAACGATATTGCGCAATTTGGTTTTGTAAGAACTTACTAACGGCCTGTTTGCTCACAGCCACTTTTACGCTGATTGAGCCATCGGCATGGCGATAGCTTTGCTCGGGACTGATATCGTTAAACTGTAAAGGAACCGACTGTCCGGCCACGTTAAGTGTAAAACGGGTTTGGGTTTGTGTGGACTGTCCGGTTGACTGTTTCTCGTAGCGACTCAGCGATTCACTACGAATGGACATCGCGACTTGCTCTGCAATAGCCGCTAAAGCGGCTTGCATCGCTTGTGCTTGTGTCTCGGCTGTTGCGACCGCGCGATAATTTTGATTATCAGAGTGGGGCAGTTCATTGACCCATTGCGGTTGCTCTTGCGCGTGAACCGACGGATTGAGCGCTAGCAGTGAAACGACCGCTAGCGCTGGCGCAGAGAAACGCACGCCTAGCCTTTTGCTTCGAGTTCTGCTTGCAAACCATCGATGGCTTCGATGGTCTCTTGTTCAAGAGAAATCAATTCATTGGCATCGGATGCGAGACTGAGCTGATCTTTGGCGCGTAGCAATGCAAGTGCAACATCGTTGTCTGCAGTGCGCTCCTCATCGGCCATCATCATACCGCCCAACCAATTAGCGGCTGTAGCTTTGGCAATTTCTCCGCTGTATTGGGTTGTCAGATAACCTAACTTAATAAGCTGCGCGGCGAGCTCAATACCGAGCTGCGTATTTTGTTCGGAAACTTCATCAATCGCTGCTTGATAGGCGGTGATTTTGGGACCGATTTTTTCGTCTTCGGTGGTCGCTCCGGCATCGAATTCGAGGATGGCGGCTTGCAACTGTTCTGGTGTTTTACCTTGATGAGCAAAAAGGAAAGCTTGCACATCGGCATGATTTTCCGCTTGCGTACGGTATTCATCCATGACGCTGTATTGACGCTCTAAAATTGACGCGCAAATATTTAACACCTCATCGACGCCTGGGCTGATTTCGACACGATTAAAGCCAACTTCTTCAATGTTTGTAGATAAAGCAGCAATGGCATCAACTCGGTTCATAGTTGCGGCTTGTTCGTTACCAGAACCGTTAGACATACAACCAGAAGTAGCAAGAATTGCGGCGAGCGTAGGCGCCAAGATCCATTTGTTCATTGTTCATCCCTCGGGGTTATTGAAACGAGCTATAGGTATTTATTAACAAGTTGTTATTTGAGTTTTTGCTAATGTAAATATTCCGTTAAGATTGTTCAATAGTTTTTTTTGATTTTTGTAGTGGTGGGGGGAATATTTTGTGGCAGGGAGTCGTGCAGAACTTGGTTTTCATTTTTTTCTTTCCCTTTGACCTAATTGCTTTGTGAACCAGGCTTGTGTGGTAGCAGACGTGATCTCACCTATTTTATTGAGGAGCTGCTCGGTTTCGGTTACGTCATTGGCAGTATACCACGCGAGTAACTGAGCAAATTTTTTATTGCCTATCCGGTTTGCTAATTGTGTCAGGCGCAGCGGACCTAAGCCATAATTAACCCGATGTGATGCACGCTCGGGGGTATTGGCACGCCATACAAAACCAACACCTTTTGCAAGTTGTTGCCAGCGCTCAGCGACCTGTTGATAGGCGTGCTCGCCAAAGCGGCGTTTGAGTTGTTGTGCCGAGATGTACTCAGCAAAGGATTCCATCATCCAATAGTCGTGAGACATCGCATTGGCAAAGGGTGTCCAATGATGTGCTAACTCATGACAAACATACTGATAGTCAGCCTGGCGGGTTGAGAGGCTCGCTTTGCTCATTGAAATATAATGACCCCGAGCAAAACTCGGACCGTTGCGCTCTAAAACGATCAGGTGTGCTCGAGCAAGTTGATTATCCGAACTCATATTCGCGTTAAGCGCAGTCAGGCACTGACTACCATCATCGGCTAAGCGTTGTGCTTTGGTTGATGTGATGTCCTGATAAATCACTTCTACGTTGTTAACGGTTTTTATTTGGGGCGCTCGTTGAGCAAATAATACGACGTCGATTGCGGGCATATCGTTAATGACTAAGCGGCTATCCGCTGTAAGCCTTTGCTGGTGACCTGGGCTAAAAAGCGCCCAGTCTGTAGGCACTGTAAGTTGAACTTTTCCCGTCATTTTGGTCGCGAAGTCAGCGACAAAAGGATGCCATGCGGAATCGATACTGAGGTGAGCGCCTTGCTTGTTGATGTAGTTACCATGGCCTGCAGTTTCATCGATGAAGCCGGCGTACTTTAAATTTACGCTATAGGAAGGTTGTTGGGTGTATTTGAAGTTGAGTGTAATGAGATTCCATGGCGGGACACGAGTTGATGTCTCAATCGCATATGACTTCAACTGAGTGCCCGATATATGAGATATCGATTGTTGCTGGCTGAGTAGCAGCGTCAGTTGCTGGTTTTGGAGCAGTGAAGTCGGGATGATTAAAGTTACATCGGCACTGATGCCTGCTTCATCCGGCTTAAACGTTATCTTGCTGTCATATTGTACATAACGATTTGCTGGCTGAGCGCTAGCGCTTGAGAGCGTCCCAAGTAGCAGGGCAAAGAGTACAACATAAAAATGCTTCTTCACTTTATTCTCCAATGAACTGACCAACAAAATCGGTATACCGTGTCTTGTTAATTAAAGATTAAAATGTAGAATAACAATAAAACAACAAGCTGGATAGATAGTGGATATACCTCAAGATCAATCGTTGTGGGTTAAACATCGTTGGCTATTAATAATAGTCGTGTTATTTGGCGTGCTCGCTGCTACGGCGATTGCGATGTCGGACATGTTGATGCCAAGTCGCCAGCAATCTTCCGATGTAACTGTTGCAAAGGTTAAGACGCAACCTTTTAGTAAAGTCATTTCAGCCTATGGTGAACTGCGACCGCAACAGCAACGCACATTGATTGGTCGCTCGGCGGGTACTGTGATGGAGATTCGCAAGCGTCCTGGAGAACAGGTGAATGCTGATTCTATTGTACTGGTATTGTCAAACCCAGAGGTGGATAGTGCGGTGCAAAAAGCACAGCTTGATTTACAAAAGGCTGAAGCAGAACTTGCCGCGTTGCGTTCGGATTTATTAGACCAGCGTTTATCTTTAGATAATGAGCGGCGTCTACTTGAGGCTGAGATCTCGACTAAGCGCGCGGAGCTCGAAGCACAAGAAGAGCTTGCCCGAAACGCCATCGTATCTAAGTTAGATTTGCGTAAGGCGCAAATGCAGTTACGGCAACTCGAAATAAAACTGGAATTAGCCACTAAACGAGTTGAGAGCGCAGAGACTGCCTTGGCAGCGAAACTCTCGTCTGGCGAGTTACAAGTCCAACAAGCACGTTATTTATTAGAGATTAGTCGTGAAAAGCAAGATGCACTCAACGTGCGTGCGGGTATGCAAGGCGTATTGGAAAGTCAGGAGAGTAGTCTTGCTTTGGGTCAGTGGATTGCCCAAGGAACCTCGCTGGGGATTGTTTCGAGTAACGATAGTTTATTTGCGGAACTTAATGTAAACGCTGCAGATGCATCGAGCGTGCAGTTGGGTATGCCGGTGACGCTGAGTGTGCGTGGACACCGAGTCACTGGTGAGGTCATGCGTGTGGCGCCCAATGCGAGCCAAAATCAGGTTCAAGTGGATGTTGCGTTACAAAATGAGCTTCCCAAAGTAGCGCGTAGCAATATTGATGTGCGTGGCGATATTGCTATTGTTCGACGTGATAACGCCCATGTGCTTCCTCGCCCTGCGCACTACCGGGAAGGAGATCCGTTGATGCTTTATCAGCACCAACAGGGAGACCAATACAGTGTGGTTGAGGTGCCCGTTTTAGAGGCTTCCAAAGACTATATTCAACTCGCCGACAGCGTCGCTGTGGGTACCGAATTTGTGCTCAGCGATCCAGCCAACTGGGAGCGCGCGTCGATAATTCAACTGTAGCTCGCTTTGGGCACGACATCAGGTGTGTCGCGTGCGCCTAAGGCGCACGCTCCTGCGGAATCGAATACCTATGACCCCATTTCTGATAAAATACACGCTAAGGCAATGGCGTTTGCACCTGATGCAAAGTGCGGTGTTAATAACCGGGTTTAGCTTATGCTGCGCTTTTCTCATCGGTTTGACTGCGACCGCACCCACTTTATTCGCTGACCGTGAGCCATGGATGCCCGATGAGCCGAATTTAGTAACCCTCGGTTTAGAAACTCAGACGCAAACGTTTAAACCGATGACGTCTGAACAGCTCGCGTTATTTGAGCACTCACCGGCAATTGAGAAATTGATGCACATTTCTACCGGTGTTCACCATGTAATGGTGAGCCCGGAGGGTGAACGCTTTGACTCACCTCGGTTATTATTTGTCTCGCGTAATTTCATCGACACCTTTGCCGACCATTTACCAACGTCCTTTACCAAGCTTCAAGGCTCGGAAATGATTATTTCACATGAGTTTTGGGCTGACGAGAATTCATCTCGAGCGATTGATGATCTGGTGATGAGTTTTCCCGATACGGGTGTAAGTTATCCCGTGGTGGGTGTTTTGCCTAAGGACTTCTCGTTGTTCTCTGGACGTCAATTCGATGCGATCATGCTTATTCCTCAAATTAAGCAAACTTTCGTCGTTAAATTTGGTAACGACGACCGGGTAAGTGATGAACAGCGGGCATTTTTTACGAAAGAACTGATAAAAACTGCAAATAGCTCGTTCGGCATCGCGGAAGTGAAACCTGGTTACACGATTGACCAAGTGAAGCCTGTTCGTCCAGAAACTGATGAACAAAGTGACAAATACTCGTTTGTTTCGCACTCAAGTTCGGGCAGTTGGCTTCCTAAAGTAGTTGCAGGAGTGCAGTTTTTTCCTCATCAACGCAATGAGGTACAACGACAATGGTGGATGCTATTCGGTTTGGCCGTCGCATTTTTTGTCCTTACTCTGTTTAACCTGATCACCTCTAATTTCTCGCTTTATTTGCAACGCCTGAGTGAGTTTCAGACGCGTCAGGCGGTTGGCGCAAACCATCAGGATTTATTCAAACTGATATTGGTCGAGAACTCTATTTTAGGCAGTGTCGCCGCTGTATTGGGCGTGGCTGGCAGTCACTGGTTAATTGCGTGGTTAGCTGATCAAATGGCGTTGGTAGGCGAGGTATCAGCGACCATGAGTATAGCTGCGGCAGCACTCAGTGCAGTATTGATTATATTGGTTGTCACGTTGTTGGGTAGTGTGCCGTTTGCGATTATGAATAAAAAGGCGGCATTCTCGCGCGCCAGAGGTCACGGCAAGAGCCGCTTTCAGCAGCTGCTTGATAACGGCAATATGGTTGTTCAGGTCGGATTCTCGTTCATTGCGATTACAGCAACGGTCGCGTTGTGGTTGACTCAAGATGCGCGTTTATCATCGGTGCCAATGGATAGCGAAGTACAGCAAATTACTTATGCTAAGGCGGTGACAGAGTCGTCTCAGGTTATTGTGCTTGATGAGTGGCTTAAAGATACAGCGAGTTTAGATTTTGAAACGGCATTTTCAATGAAGTCGGTGGTTGAGTCCGATTTGAGTGCTATTAAAGTTGACTTAGAAAACCCCAACTCTCCGAGTGCGAGCACTATGCAAATCATGGCGGTATCTAAAAGCTATTTGTCGCTGCTAGGCGCGAACGTTTTAACAGGCTACCGGGATCCTGAGCAAGGTAACCGAGTGGTCATTAATCGATCGGCAGCGCTGGCTTTGGGGTTCGACAACCCCAACGAAGCCGTTGGCCAGCGTATTTATATTAAAAACGCCCATAGTTTTCGGTTGTCTGAAGGAGCACCCATTATTATTCGGGGCGTTATCGAAGATTTACCCCACGAAAGCTTGAATCAGAGAGCCTCACCCGTGGTCTACAACTTGGCGGTGAGTAGCGTTATTGCCCCTTATCAGCTTAGTTTTATTGCGCGTGGTGATAATGTTGCGCTGTTACGGGCTTGGTTGGATGGCAAGTCAGACGCCAGTGAGGGCGTCTTTAAGGTGAGTCAACAAGCTTCTGTAGGTGAGTTATTGCAAATGCAAGATGAACAGTGGTTTAAACTGGCTAAGCTAGTGCTTGTGTTGACCGTGCTAGTCTGTGGCTTAGCAGCAACAGGGGTGTATCAGCATTTGATGGCTTATTTGATTGAGCGCGGCCGTCGCTATGCGATTATGCAAGCGGTCGGCGCGCAGATAAATGATGTACTTGTCAGCATTGCCGAATCGCTGCTGCCTAGAGTTCTATTGGGACTGCTGCTCGGCGGTGCGGCGTTGATGAGTTTAAACGGTTGGTTCGCTGACGAATTTTATGCCCCTTTGGTGACCGCTCAATCGCTGGGTTGGAGTCTTTTAGGCTTTTCGATATTGCTTTTGTTGAGCTGCGTTCCAGCCCTTTATCGACAGCTGTCCCGTCCTATTTCCCGCGCTATGGCATAGACCGCGCCTTGGCGCGACATCAGGTGTGTCGCGTGCGCCCAAGGCGCACGTTACCGTGGCGTAAGCTCCAGAGATAGCCGATTATACCAAGAAGCGGACCCGGCAGGAGAAGCCAGACCGCGTCGAGCTGTATGCTTTCAAATAGTCGAGTAATCAAGGCAATTGATACAATGGTCACGGAAAAGCCGATGGCATTTTGAATAGCCAGTGCACCGCCCACTTGATCTGCTGGGCAGCTTTTTGCGGATAATGCCGAAAATTGTGGCGAATCGGCAATAACGCTGGCACCCCAGATGAGCAGTAACGCCGACAATGCGTATGAACCTAGCTGTTCGGCAAACACTACAAACGTAACAATCGATAATCCTGATATACCCAACGTAGTAAGCGCCACGGCCTGACTACCTACTTTATTGGATGCCCAACCGCCGATTATACAGCCGACCGCACCGGCAGCGATGATAAAAAAACTGATAGATGAAATGGTTGCCGAGATTGATTGCGCTCCTAACAGCGTTTCACTCACTAACAAAGGAATTATCGTCCAAAACGCATATAACTCCCACATGTGCCCAAAGTAGCCGAGCGCCGCGGCCCTAAACCGAGGCAGTCTAAAAATGCCAAGTATGGCAAGCCGCTTGTTACTCAAAGGCTTACCTGAGAAAGCGTGCGGGCCATCGCCTAAAAGTGCAATGAGTAGTGCCGCGACTACAGCAAGTAAAGATGAGGTACTGACTATCCATTGCCAGTTAAAACTTGCACCCAGCGCTTTTAACCCATGCGGTAACGCCGTACCTAGCGTCAGCATCGCGACCAATAAAGCAAGGGCGGCGCCGGTGCGCTCTGGCGCCCAGCCTACGATCAGCTTCATTCCCATGGGGTAAATACAAGCGAGCGATAATCCCACGAAAAACCGGAATATAATTGCAATAGCAAGTCCATCGCTTGCCCACGCGAACAGTACATTAAAACTGGCACCTGCGAGTGCGCCGACGACAAAGATGTGACTGGCATGAAAACGATCAGCGAGACCTGAAAATGCGAGCATGAGAGTGCCGACAATAAACCCGAATTGAACCGCATTGGTCAGCCAACCAATATCACTCGGCGTTAACTGCCAGGCACTCATTAAATCAGGTGCGGCGCTGTTGGCGCTAAACCACAGCGAAGTCCCCAGTAATTGTGCGATAGCGATAATCAGGACTTTCAAGTCATGATCTCCGTTCGCCAAGCGCGTGCGTCAAATCGACCAACGGCATGGGTTTATAAAACTTGAAGCCCTGCAAGTAATGACAACCGCGCGAGCTGAAGTAGTGGTGTTGGGTTTCGTCTTCGATACCTTCGACCACAATAGTTTTATCAAGCTGTTGCGCCATAAAGATAATTGAATCAACCAAGGGGTACTCGGTATTGTTCTGCGAAACTTGATCGGTGAAGGACTTATCGATTTTTAGAATATCGATAGGCAAATCGCTTAAGTAAGACAAGCTACTATAGCCTGTACCAAAATCATCAATAGCGACCTGGATGCCGGCTTCTTTCAACGTGGTGAGTTTTTGTTTTACCAACTTAATATCTTTTGCGACGACACTCTCGGTGAGTTCTGCACATAAGTCAGCGGGAGCAAATTGATACGTTTGGCAAAGCTGGATAAGGTCTTGTGCGATATCGGTTTGATGAAACTGCTGTACCGAGAGGTTGAGCGACAAGTTAATTTTATATTTTTTGCATAACGGTGCCATATCACGAATCGCTTTTGTCATAACAAACTGACTGAGTTGAGTGATTTGGCCGGTTTGTTCGGCCACTGGAATAAACTGGCCGGGTGAAATAAAGCTACCGTCCGACTGTGGCCAGCGAGCGAGGGCCTCAACACCTTTTATCGCACCCGTCTTAGCATCAACGATCGGCTGATAGTGAACATCGAGTTGATTATTGTCGAGCGCAATTTGTAGACGATTGCGAAGGCACAGTGCCTCTTGATAGTGTCGCGCCATCGCTTCTTGATACAGCACATAATGATTACCACCGAGCTGCTTGGCAAAGCTCATCGCGACGTCGGCTCGTTGGATGGCGTCCTCTGCATTGGTTTGACGATTTTCGATGCGATAAACGCCTAAACTGGCTGTCACATGCAGTGAGAACTCGTCGACACCGATCTTTTCACGGACCGTTGCCAGTATCTGGCGGCAATAGTCTTCGATATCAAAGTCTTTTACTGTCTTTATAAACACAATGAATTCGTCACTACTAAAACGCGCCACTTTGACAAACTCGGGCTTGTTATCGAGTAATCGACGTGCAATGGTTTTGAGTACGAGGTTCCCCGTGCTTTGACCTAAACTATCGTTAATCGGCTTAAAGCCATCAAGGTCGATAAAAATAACCCAACCAGAGTGACCGTGATTGTTTAGGTGATTTTGGATGTAACATTCAAGGTACGAGCGCCTATACAAGTCAGTGGTACCGTCGTGTTGTGCGATATAGCTGAGTTTGTCTTTTTCTGCACGTAAGCGAGTATTGGTAAAGAAAGCGAAGGTCAGTACTACTGCGAATACAAACCCTGCGAAGTACACCATGAGACTGGTTTGCGCTGCAATGAGGATCGGGTCGCTCATGGTAACAAAGTCGCCCATCTCAAGAATTTTGTTAATTTGCCGCGTTGATACATAGGTCCATAAGCAGGCTAGGAAAAACTGCGTGAGTGATAGCGTCAACCAACTGGTGGGTGAGAGCATCGTGTAGTTGTATTCGTCAGACCATTCCATGGCTAATAGGGTTGCGGATACGACGGTGATTACAAAAGCACACAGAGCGATTTCAAATACATTGGATTGGCTCGCTAAGCTGGCGTTCATGGTGAACAAGCAATAGAGGTCGAATAAGCCGACCACGAGACCAAAGAGACTGGTGGCTAAGCCCAGTACCCGGTATAGCCCTGCAATTTTGAATACGCAAAATGTCGCTCCCGCCATCAAAATGAATAGCCGCATGGTGAGGGGCGGCATACCGTTCGATAGAGCGAGTGTGATGGATTCTGAGAATAATAGAATGATCCCAAAGCCGAAGAGCACAAAGCCGGCTGTGCGAGTTATCCAATACTTTTGTAGCACGTAACCAAAGTAGATCGCACTGACAAGGAAGCCGGCAATAACACATGTGGCGGACAGTAATGGGAGTTGGCTCGGTGGCAGAAATTGTGGCTGTATCAGCGTTGCTATTGCGCCAAATAACGTTGCCACCGCGACGTTGATAATGACCGAAGCTGAAATCGTCCGTTTTATTTGCATAGTCACATTTAAATTTACGTCAAAGCTAAATGCTAATCGATTTCAGTTGATATGACTATACAATTGTTAATAGGATCTGATCGTGCGCAAAATGCGCACGCTACGTCGCGTGGGG
>NZ_DEYI01000002.1:0-3069 GCF_002364475.1 Idiomarina sp. UBA3162 | reverse complement strand
GGTGTAAGGCGCATGTGGTGCAAATGCAGGAGTAATACGTGGGTGATCTTTATATTCTTCAATGAAATTCAACGCGTACTTGATACCTTCTTCAGCGTTTGCAGCATCGGCAACTGTGAACTTAATAACGGTTTCACCAAGGATGGCACGCATACCAATCTTATCGACGGTTTTTGCAACTTCATCCTCGAAGTAGTACATGTCGGCGTAGGTTGTCACACCGCCTTTGACCATTTCAACGTTACCTAGGTTAGCACCAATGCGCACCATATCGCGTGATACTAACTTCTTCTCTAGTGGGAAGATGTAGCGGTGTAGTCGGTCTGGCACATCATCAGCCAGTGAACGGAAAACCGTCATTGATACATGAGTGTGAGTATTGATTAGGCCTGGCATTACAATATCGCCATCGACGTCTAGCACTTGCTCAGCCTTGTATTGCTTCTCGAGTGAAGCATCACCAACCGCAATGATTTTATTGTCTTTGACTACAACCGTTCCGCTCTCATAAACCGTTTTGTCTTGGTTCATGGTTAGAACCATTGCATCGGTAATCATTAGGTCAGCTTTTTCCATCGCAGAACTTGCGAATGGGAATAGCGCAAGGCTCGCCATTGCTGGAGCCAATAAGGCGCGTTTTAATTTCATATCAATACTTAGAACAGGAGTTGGTAAAAGTGTCTGGATAATAGTGCATTTCATTCATGAGGCAAACGTTTGTTTTATCGTTTGCATAAACTTCTGATAGTAATCCGTAACTGTGACGTGATGTTTCACAAAATGAAGATATATATCAATCTGAGGTTATTTTCGGGTTTTCTAAAGCATATCTGTAGCTTACCTCTAGCATCGGATATACTAGGGGTATATACCTTCCTTGCTTAAGCAGGCCCGCCTATGTCAAAAAACACACTGATGTCAGAAAACACGACAACTACCAATAACGTTGATCCTTTTGCCGATCGAGAGTCGAAGAATTACGACAACCCAGTACCAAGCCGAGAGTTCATTTTATCGTTTCTAACGGAAGCGAATATTCCAATGAACCGCAATGACCTATTCGAAGCGCTTGGCCTTGCTGGAGAAGAACAATATGAAGGGCTACGTCGTCGTTTACGTGCTATGGAGCGTGATGGACAGCTTGTCTTCACTCGTCGCCAATGCTATGCGCTGCCTGAAAAATTGGAGCTAGTAAAAGGTTATGTGATTGGTCACAAAGACGGTCATGGCTGGGTTCGCCCTGATGGCAGCAAAGGCAAGGATGACGATATTCTACTGCCGCACCATCAGATGAAAACCATCATGCACGGTGACTACGTTCTGGCTCAGCCAACGGACAACAGCAAGCGTGGCCGTCGTGAAGGTCGTTTAGTTCGCGTGCTTGAAGAACGTACTACACCAATCGTCGGTCGTTTCTTTTTAGAGTATGGTCACTCTTATGTGGTTGCTGACGACTCACGTATTAGTCATGACATCCTTATCCCAACCGAGCATAAAGGCGGAGCTCGAATGGGTAATGTGGTTGTGATTGAAATTACGGACCGTGGCGGTCGCTCTCGCAACATGATGGGCAAGGTAACTGAAGTACTTGGTGAAAACATGGCTCCGGGCATGGAAACCAAGATTGCTATTCACACCCACCAGATCCCAAATGAGTGGCCTGAAGCCGTCGATAAGCAAATTGCTAACTTGGGTGAGCATGTACCTGAAGAGGCGAAAGAAGGGCGTGTTGACCTGCGTAAATTGCCATTGGTAACAATCGATGGTGAAGATGCACGTGACTTCGATGATGCGGTTTATTGTGAAGCGAAGAAAGGTGGTGGCTGGCGCCTATGGGTAGCGATTGCAGATGTTAGCTACTACGTTCGTCCTGATACTGCGTTAGACAAAGAAGCGATCAATCGTGGTAACTCGGTTTACTTCCCATCGCAAGTTGTACCAATGTTGCCAGAAGTGCTTTCTAATGGCCTATGTTCATTGAACCCTCAAGTCGACCGTTTGTGTATGGTGTGTGAGATGACTATCTCAGACAAAGGTAAACTGTCTGGTTACAAGCACTATGAAGCGGTAATGAACTCTCATGCTCGTCTTACTTATAACAAAGTAGGCGCAATCCTAGATGGCAACAAAGAACTTCGTGAGCGTTACGTTCAAGAAGTGCCGCATCTAGAAGAGCTACACAGAATGTACAAAGTACTGAAGCAGACTCGTGACGAGCGTGGCGCGATTGAGTTTGAAACGGTAGAGACTAAGTTTATTTTCAATGCGGATCGTAAGATTGACCGTATTGAACCCGTTGTGCGTAACGATGCACACAAGATCATCGAAGAGTGTATGATTCTGGCGAACATCGCGTCTGCATCTTTGGTGGAGAAAGCGAAAGAACCATCGTTGTACCGTATTCACGAAACTCCAGGTGAAGAGCGCTTAGCAGGCTTTAAAGACTTCCTAAGTGAGCTTGGCTTATCGCTAGATGGCGGTTTGTCTCCGTCACCAACGGATTACGCAAAACTAATGCAGCAAATTAATGAGCGTGAAGATCGCGAGTTAATTCAAACCATGCTGCTACGCTCAATGAAGCAAGCGGTATACAACGCTGATAACGTAGGTCACTTTGGTCTGGCGCTAAAACGCTATGCTCACTTTACCTCGCCGATTCGTCGTTACCCTGACTTGCTTCTGCACCGTGCGATTAAGTACCTTATTGCGAAAGAAGAGGGTCGTAACAGCGAACGTTGGACACCAACCGGCGGTTACCACTACACTTTCGATGAAATGGACTTCTACGGCGAGCAGTGTTCAATGACTGAGCGTCGTGCCGATGACGCCACTCGTGAAGTGAACGACTGGCTGAAATGTGAATACATGCAAGACCACGTCGGTGAAGTGATGGACGGTGTGATTGCCAACGTAACGGGCTTTGGCTTCTTTGTGCGTCTAACTGAACTGCACATTGATGGTCTGGTACACATCTCAGCATTAGCGAACGATTACTACCAATTTGATGCTGTTGGTCAGCGCTTGGTGGGTGAAAGCTCTGGCAACATCTACCGCTTGGGTGATTCGGTT
>NZ_DEYI01000066.1:9806-10170 GCF_002364475.1 Idiomarina sp. UBA3162 | reverse complement strand
AAAGCGAAACACCGCTACGATGAATATCAAGCCATGTTTGGTCGCTTATTCGAGCGTTGTGCAGATATGCGCCGCGCCGGTGCTGCAGCCCTCGACCTCGCCTATGTCGCAGCCGGTCGTTACGATGGCTTTTTCGAGTTTGGTTTGAGACCCTGGGATTTGATGGCCGGTGATCTCCTGGTTCGTGAGGCAGGCGGCATCGTGACCGATTTTGAAGGCGGTCACAATTATGTTCAAAGCGGCCATATCGTGGCCGGCGCACCTAAGGTACTTAAGCAGATGCTCGCACAACTGCGCAAGAAGCCAGAAAGCAACGACTAAACGCGATGATAAGAACGACAAAGGCCGGCAAATTTGCCGGCCT
>NZ_DEYI01000066.1:0-9493 GCF_002364475.1 Idiomarina sp. UBA3162 | reverse complement strand
AAGGCCGGCAAATTTGCCGGCCTTTTTGTTTTATCGAAGCTCGATTTCTTCTAAGTCGATATCGAACGAAGAATCGATGTCAGTCAGCTCTTCGCGTAGACGATACTTTTCTTTGAGTTGTTCTATCTCACGCCATTTGCGCTTCGTTGTGCGTCCTTTCGATGATTTCTCACTTACTTTTTGAAGCTCTTCTGAATGGTCCATGACTACCTCTCAGTATCATTATAATTATGGATTAGCGCACAAAACAAACTGCTCAACAATTTGTTCACATATGATTAATTACCACACTCCGAGCGAGAATAAAAGGAATTTGTTTCAAAAATGTTAACCGGTGATGAAGCTTGCGTGACATGGATCATGATATAGCCATTTGTAATCAAGGCGTTAAGCAAAGTTGCTTAAGCTTAAGCTAAATTTAAGCTTTTCCGCATAGGCTTTAGTAAACAAATGAAAGAGTCTGAGATTATGAATACTTCCACACACTATTCTGCGCTTGCCCAACTGATGCATTGGCTGACCGTGATTGCCTTATCGATTATGTTAACGCTTGGATTTATGATGCTATTTGCCGACGAGCGCACTTTTAAACATGCCGTTGAGGGCATTCATGTCACCACAGGTTTCTACTTAGGTCTATTTTTGTTGATAAGAATCGGTTTTAGGGCGATTGCGGGGTTCCGTCAGCCCGACGCTGATGAGCAGGCGACATTTAAATTTGCCAAGTGGCTGCAAAGTTTAATGTTACTGACCTTGCTGGTGGTATTAATCACCGGTCCCCTTTATCTATTTACCGAGGGTGAAGGTATCACACTGACATCGCAGACAACTTGGCTTATCGACCTTTCGAGTTGGTCAGCGCTCCACGAACCGGCCGAAGAGATACACAAATTACTCGCCACTTATGTACTACCCGGCTTAATTACGCTGCATATGTTGGCGGCGATCAAGCAGTTTACCCGTCTAGCTAAGCACCGTTAATACCTGGCGCCCATTGAATGGGGGCGCGTCCGTGAGCCATTAAATAATCATTGGCTTGTACGAAATGGCGCGCCTCGAAAAAACCGCGGTGTGCGGATAGCGGTGATGGATGAGGTGCCTTTAAAATGCAATGCTTATCGTTTGGAATAAGCGCTGCTTTTTTCTGTGCATGGGCGCCCCACAACATAAAGACAATGTTTTCGTATTCGTTAGCTAAGCGTTCAATTACGGTGTCTGTAAAGGTTTCCCAGCCCCAGTTTGCATGACTGTGTGCCTGACCCTGTGCCACGGTGAGCACCGTGTTGAGTAGCAGGACACCTTGGTGCGCCCAAGCCGTTAAGTCACCATGAGTCGGTGCTTGTGCTTCGGGGTAATCTTGCATAATTGCCTTGAGAATATTCCGCAATGAAGGCGGTAGTTTGACACCTTCGGGTACCGAAAAGCTCAAACCATGGGCTTGCCCTGGCCCATGGTAAGGATCTTGCCCTAAAATGACCACTTTAACCTGCTCTGGTGCTGTCAGCTTAAGCGCATTAAACACCTCGGATTCGGGTGGAAAGATCACCTCTGTTTCTCGCGCTTGCTCGACACGCTGCATCAGTTGCACGAAGTAATCCTTTTGCTTTTCCTCAGCGAGAAGTGACTGCCACGCTTTTGCCATGATACGACCTTACTTGATGATTCACTTTGCCCTATAATGCCACTCAATAGCTAGGTTTTAAAAGGTACATCGTTTTTGCGAGTCATTCATTTTGTTACGGGCGGTTTTTCCGGCGGCGCCACACAGGTCGCTCTATCCTTGGTGCGTGCGACACAACACGAGCCCGGCGTAGAAAGCATTTTAGTGCTTCGAAAGAAAAGTCACATGCCAAAACAACGGGTCGAAGCGCTCAGGCAGGAAGGTATACGCGTGTATGTCGTTAATAACTGGCTACACCTCACAACCGTCTTTGCGCTCGTGCGTCTGTGTCACCAATTAAAACCTGATGTTTTTGTTGCCCACGGTTTTAGCGAACATTTATGGGGCCGCTTGGCCGCTTACTTAGCCGGTGTGCCGCATATTGTTCAAGTGGAACACAACACACGAGAGCGTTACACCCGATTTCGCTATTGGCTGTCGCGCAAATTGAATGCAGTTACGGATGCCATTGTTGGCTGTTCGGAAGGTGTCCGCCAAGTACTCCTAAAGCGAGGTTATGACGCTGACAAATGCATAGCGATTAGCAATGGCATCAAGCCCGATGCATTTTCAGAGTTACCCAGCCCTGCCTCGGAACGCGCGGGTGACGTTATCATGGTGGCGCGTATCGCCAAACAGAAGGATCACCGCACGCTAATCGCCTCAGTCGGTATTTTGCAACAGCGTGGGGTCAGGGTTAAGCTACAACTGATTGGCAAGGGTAAAGCGCGTGTTGTTGAGCCATTAAAGCAACAGGTGCAAGCGTTAGGGCTGGACGCTCAGATCGAGTTTGCGGGCTATCGTTCGGATGTACCCGAATTGCTTAAAAACACACGTATTTTTGTCCAGTGTACCCATTATGAAGGTATGCCGTTGACCTTGATAGAGGCGATGGCAGCGGGTTGCGCGGTGATAGGCAGTCAAGTACCTGGCGTACAAGAAGTCATCGCTGAAGAGTGCAATGGCCTGACTCATCGTCACCAAGACGCCGAGCACTTGGCGGATCAAATTGAACGACTACTTAGTGATGATGCGTTCTGTAACCAACTCGGTGCAAAGGCGCGCCAAGATGCATTATCGCAGTATACCCAAACACACATGAGCCAGCAGTATTTGGCGCTGTTTAAGCGTTTGCAGCAAGGATCGAGCCGCTGATGAATTATAAAGTTTTCCTAATTAACTTAGATCGCTCCACTGAGCGTTTAGAAAAAGCGGCGCAGCAGTTGAATCGCCTGAACGTCCCTTTTGAACGCATTGCGGCGGTTGATGGCTCTCAGCTCACCAAGGCAGAGATTGATGCAGCTTTTGATATTGAGCAAGCCGAGCGCCGCACGGCTTATAATCTGACTATAGGTGAAATGGGTTGTTATCTCAGCCATGTTGAATGTTGGCGACGTATTATCGCTGAAGCGCTAGATTTCGCCATCGTGTTAGAGGATGACCTAGTGCTCGACGACGGCTTTCCCGAGGCTATCGCTGAGATCGAACAGTTAACCCACACTCACGCTTGGGATTACATTAAATTAGCTAATCCTTTTAAAAAGCGCCCATATCAAACACGTCTCTCGATTAACAACTTTACGCTGGTAGACTATCCTAAAGCACCGACAGGAACAGTCGCACAGGCTGTCAGTTTAACAGGGGCACAAGCGTTACTCACTCATCGCCCACCGTTTTTCCGGGCTATCGATGTGGATCTGCAGTGGGAGTGGGAACTCGGCATTAAGGTACAGGGATTGGTACCCTACGTTGCCAATGTCAGTGATGCGGAAAGCGAAATTCAGCAAATGGCACAACGCAAAGACCTGAAGCAGCGCCGTTGGACAAAGCTAAAAGAGTCTATCAAATTTAAATTAAAAAAAGCGAGCCACCGATGACAACTATCGTAACTGTGGTACCGACCTTGACAGGTGGTGGCGCCGAAAAAGTCTGTCTACGCTTACATGAACAGTTTCTCAAGCGTGGCATCGACCATCATATTGTCGTGTTGTGCACTAAAGGTGTCTACGACATCGAAAAGCTCACCAACATTCATATGCTGCCATTCGAGAACACCAAGAATATCGATTTATTGGGTAAATCAAAGCAAATGGTTGCTTCCCTTGAGCGCTGCTTAAAAACAATCGAGGGAGACAGCGACAGCCGCATTGACGCGCTGTTTGCCCATTTAGATGAAGCGCATTGGGTGGTGCGTCGCTTACCCCGTGATATTCCTAAACGTTATGTCGTGCATACTTCGCTCGAAGGCGAAATGACAACCGCACGCCGGATGAGTTGGTTAAAGCACTGGCGATTAAAGCGCAAAAAGTTGTCACTCAAGGATCAACATGTCATTGCTGTATCGGACGAATTAGCTCGTGAATACGCAGCTGCTCATGATTGGCTACCGCTCGGTGCGGTTGAATCGATCCACAATCCGATTGACTGGGACGATATCCAACAACAAGCAGCGCAGACTAACGATGCGATTCCTGATACGCCCTATGTCATTCATATCGGTCGTTGCGCAAAGGCAAAACGCCATGATGTACTTTTAGCTGCGTTTAAGCAGGTTCGCCAACACCGTCCCGACGTTAAATTAGTGCTGTTAACTCGCAAAGATAAAAAGCTTAAGCGGTTACTCGATCGGTTTGATGCACACGACGATGTGATTGTGCCCGGATTTCAAAACAATCCGTTCCCATGGATTAAACAAGCACAATGTTTGGCGTTAAGCTCAGATTTTGAAGGTCTGCCTAACGTACTTGTTGAGTCTGTTGTCTGTGGCACGCCATTTGTTTCGACACGCTGTCAGTGTGGTCCGACAGAAATCGCTGAGGGTATTTTGGACGATTGGCTGGTACCGATGAATGACCCGAATGCGTTGGCTGAACGTTTGCTGGCGATGCTAAACGAGCCAGTGAACCTTGACCATGATCAGTGGGCACTGCGCGATAAAGTGACGCCAGAGTACGCGGTTAACCGCTACTTAGAGAGTATCCAATAAGGCCCGTTGAAATATGAAAAAGCCGGCGCTAGGGCCGGCTTCGATGCGATTAAGTACGTTTAATCGTCTGATTTGTGTTTTTCAAACCAGTATAAGATATAAGCAACTTTGCTCATCAAATTACTCGGACGTGCATAAATGCTATGACCTGAGTTTTGAATCCGCACCATCGCTGTTTCTACCCCCGCTAATTTCAACGCCTGATAGTACTGTTCGGTTTCAGACATCGGTGTTCGGTAGTCTTGCTCACCTGTCAATAACATAGTGGGCGTTGTGACGTTACCGACGTAGCTGATAGGTGAATGTTTCATATAGTGCTCGAGGTTGTCCCACGGTAAACCTGGGAACCAATACTGATAGAAGTAGTTATACATATCCGCCGTTAATACGAAGCTATACCAGTTGATAACAGGCTTCGCCACTACCGCCGCACGGAACCGATCGGTATGTCCAACAATCCAAGCGGTCAATACGCCGCCGCCACTGCCACCCGTAACATACAGTTGATCTTCATCGATAAAGCCTTTATCGATAACGGCATCCACCCCATCCATCAAATCATCATAGTCATGACTTGGATAGTTCTGGTGAATTTCATTGGCAAAATCATCACCATAGCTGGTTGAGCCCCGAGGGTTGGTGTACAGCACGACATAGCCAGCTGCTGCGTACAGCTGTACTTCAGCCGAAAAGCGTGGACCGTAGTTCGTGTGAGGGCCACCGTGTATTTCTAGAATTAACGGATAGTCTTTATCTTTATCAAAGTTGGGTGGATAAGCAATCCAGCCTTGCAAATCTCGACCGTCCACTGACGACTTATAAGTGATTTCCTCAACCTGCGCGAGCTGCTTATGACCGAGCGCATCTTCATTAAGTTGCGTGACTTGCTGGCTATCGCCGTCATCCCACCATGCTAAGTCAGCGGGACGCAGTGGGTTTGATAAGGTGTATAGTACTTGATCGTCACCGGCCACTGAAAAGTCGCCGCCACCGTATGGACGACCATAGGATAAACCGCCGACGCGATCGGTTAACTGCTGGTAATCACCGTCTAGGTCGGTACGAGCGAGTTGGCCAACGCCCTTATCATCGTATGTAAAGTAAATTCCCTCACCGTCGGTGTCCCATGCAAAGCCGGTAACACTGCGATCTAAGTCTGAGGTCAGCACGCGCGACTGGGCACCGTCCACGGACATCACGTAGAGACGAGAAATCTGTGAGCTCATGCCGTTATCGTCATTGCCGGTAAACGCGAGCCAGTCGCCGTTAGGTGAGCGTTTAGGGGCACCGTCAGGACCATTACGGTCAGTCAACGCACGTACCTCGCCTGTGTCGACTTGAACCGCATAAATTTCACTATTCATCGGTTGACGAAACGCGTCACTACGGCGGTTTGCCGAGAAGTAAATTTGTTTACCGTCCGCTGACCACTCGAGCGCGCCACCATTATTGTATTCATCGTCGGTGATTTGACGGGCTGTGCCACCTTCGGCACTGAGTACGTAAATTTGTTGATAACCATCGCTGACGTAACCGCCGCCATCATAGCGGTAGTTGTCTTTATCAACGAACTGAGGTGGTGCAGTCCAGTCAGCGCCTTCCGGCTTACCTGGCAACGACACCGGAGCCGCTGATTTAATCGGTGTAAACTGGCTAAACGCTATATATTCACCGTTGGGCGACCAACTTAGGGAACTCGGTGTTTGGGTCAATTCACTAATAACCGCATGTTTACCTGTGTCGGTCCAATAAATTGTAATTTGTGGGCTCCCCGAAGCATCCGAGATAAACGCGAGCCGTTTACCATCGGGTGACCAGACAGGACTCCACTCATGAGCCGAGTCACCGGTCAGTGGTCGAATGTCACCGTTGGGTTTGACCGTCCATAAACGCCCTGTTTTTTGGTCGTGTTTAATGTCCATCGATTGACGTACAAATACGCCGTAATCACCGCTTGGATGCAAGGTGGGTGAAGCTGCATATTCTAGGTCAAATACATTTTCTAACTGCAACGTGCGATCGGTCTGTGCGACGGCACTGGTCGACAACGTTACCGCTATCGCACCCATTAGCCACTTTTTCATTCTCGTTCTCTCCGTGTTGCCTGCAAATAAAAAAACCGCCTCATAAGAGACGGTTTTATCGTTAGCGACTCAAACATGCAAGCTAAATGAGCATGTTTATTGTACGGTTTGTCGCAGTCATTAGAATGCGTATGAGAAACTAACTGACGCGTAATCGCGGTCAGTCGTTGCATCAAAATCACCGCCTGAGTATTGGGTATAGCCTAACGTCACCTTGTAGGTCGACAGATAATCAGCGGTTAAGTTAACGCCCACTGACTTACGGTCTTCGATAAAGTTGCTGTTAGGTGAGTAGCCATCAACGTCATGGTTAAACTGCAACACAGGCGTTAAGCTCCAACCATTCCAAACGCTGAGATATTCCCATTGTAAACGCGTCCGGTAACCCCACGAGTTCTCGGTAACGAAACCTTCACAGTTACCTGCCGCAGCGGGGCCTACTTCGCTTGGTAATAAGCACTTACCGAACAGCGGCAAGCGACCGTAGCGTTGCTCTTCTAAACCAGGCAAGTCGTGTACTTTGTTCATCGCCACTTCGCCCACGAAAGTCATGCGGTCAGCCCCCATGAAACGGTCGAAGAAACGAACGAAACTCGCTTGCGCCTGACTGACGTCTAAACGATCATAACCATGCGCCAAACCACCCAGTTCAGTGCTTTGTACGCGATCACCAAAGGTGCTCGGTACGTTCGGACGCAAACCAGCCGTTAGGATTTCTGTGGTATTAATTTGTACAGGCATGTCTTTACGATAGCTGTACTCACCACCGATTGACCAAAGACCCAGGTTGGTGCTGAAGCTTGCGCCATATAACTCTGTGTCTTCAGGGTATTCGATAACCAAACGAGGACCGTCGATAGGGTAGCCGTTCGGCGTTGCATAGGTGTAGTTAGGATTTTGGCGATCCGCGGCATCCATGAATTGCTCAGGATCAACGGTCCAGTTATACGCTGAGATAATTGGCGTATTATTATGCAAATTCATGAAATATAAACCGAACTCAGTATCGAGGTCGATTGAGTAGTAACGCAGGTTCATACCCCACTGACCACTGTCAGAGGCTTCAAGACGCGGATTACTACCAATGTAAGCGCCCGCTTCTACCGATTCGCGGTCACTTAAGTAACTGTCTGGGTCACCTGGGACTAATTGTGGGTTAAGCGTCACCTTACCACAGCCTGGGCCGCCGATAATGTCGACACTCGAGAAGAATGTGCCGCAACCATCAAGCTTGGTGTTGTCCCACTCGTATTGATAAAACGCTGCGAGGCTCAAACTGTCGGTGAGACCTACGTTAAGGCTGACCATGCCTACAGGTAATAATGCTTCTTTAATTTCGGCACCCGGACGGCGTGCTGCGTTAACGTCAAGCGGGTTAATGTCGTTAATACCGTTAAAGACAAAAGTACTTTCACCCCAGCTCAATACTTGACGCCCTACGCGTAAACTTGTTGGCATATCGCCAATATCAAAGTTTGCGAAGACGAACGCATCGAGTAATTCAATACCACTACCTTGCGAGTAATCATCGAATACGTCGTCGTTCAGTTTGGTATTGGGATAATAGTTATTGCCCGGGTGACCATGCGGCATGTTTTCGTCAGAAATCACGAAATCATACCAATAGTTAAAGCGAATAAACGCACCGTAGTCGCCGCCGTCGATACTTAAATCGTGTACGCCTTTGAATACAGAACTAACCAAGTCACCTTTATCGAAGTTAAGGTTACCGTCATCGCCTACACTTGACCCGGCCATGCCGCCTTCGCGGTTACCTGGGTGGATCAAACGCAGCGATGGATCTTCCATGCGCCATGCAGCACCGTAAGAAAGAATCGAGGTAAAGCTAACGTCGAAATCGCCAACTTCAAAGTCCGCGGCTTGCGCAGGCAAAGCAAATGCCAGCGCGATGGCTGACGCGAGAGGTAATTTTTTTAACATAGTTGTTCTTCTTTTCATTGTGATCCACCTAATGTTTTTGACTTTTACGGCGGTGATGATTGAATCATGTCCGATGAGTTAAAAATATGCAAGTACATCAGGTCGAAAAGTATCGAAATTGACACGGTCGATTGTTAAAAAGCGGTAATCGACCGTGTCATTAGAGGCGAGAATAACTAGAGTTTTTCGTTTAACTCAGGTAAGACTTCAAATAAATCAGCGACCAAACCATAATCAGCCACTTGGAAGATAGGCGCTTCTTCATCTTTGTTGATAGCGACGATCACTTTTGAGTCTTTCATACCCGCTAAGTGCTGGATTGCACCACTAATACCGACAGCAATATACAATTGCGGCGCAACGATTTTACCGGTCTGACCCACCTGCATGTCGTTCGGCACAAAGCCCGCGTCTACAGCAGCGCGTGATGCACCGACAGCGGCCCCAAGTTTGTCAGCGATATCTTCAATTAATTTGAAGTTTTCGCCATTTTGCATACCGCGACCACCCGAAATAACGATTTCGGCGGCGGTCAACTCTGGACGCTCTGACTCGGCTAACTGCTCACCAACAAATTCAGATTTGTCGTTATCAAATACCGCATCGACAGCTTCAACCGAGCCCGCACCGCCCTCACTTGCAACTGCATCAAACGCAGTCGCGCGCACCGTGATGACTTTAATAGCATCTTCGGCTTGCACGGTCGCGATCGCGTTGCCTGCGTAGATCGGACGCTTAAATGTGTCGGCTGACTCAACCGCAATAATGTCAGAGATTTGCGCAACGTCGAGCAACGCGGCAACACGCGGCATAAAGTTCTTA
>NZ_DEYI01000071.1:0-95637 GCF_002364475.1 Idiomarina sp. UBA3162 | reverse complement strand
ACTTTACCAGTAGTAGTAGACATGCTGATATTCCTCGTAATGCATGTGAATTAAAAATGCTCAGAAATTGGTATTACTTGGACTTACAAAACGAGGTACAGCAAAGAAGGACTTCGTACACAAATCTCAAAACAATAGCCGAATTTCATCAGCGATCATCAGTATATACCCTTGTTTAGGTCTGTCAATTAAACTCGGACTTATTTTAACCAGTTTTTGCTAATGTGCCGAAACGTGTCAGTACCTGACTTTTCAAGCCACTCAAAAGCGACCATTTCCGACGTTACAATTTGCACACCGGCTTCGCGCATACGTGCAACGGCCGTGTCTTTGTCATTCGGGCGGCGAGAGCCAACCGTATCTGTTGGCAAAAACACTTGATACCCCTGCGCAACAAGGTCGAGCGCTGTTTGCATCACGCACACATGGGTTTCCATGCCCATGATGACGATTTGCTTTTTATCATATTCTTTAACAACCTCTTGGAACGTCGACTCACGCCAAGCGCTAAAATGGGTTTTTTCAACAACACGAGCAGCTTCAATAATTTCTTGTAGCGCTGAAACGGTATAACCCAACCCTTTAGGGTACTGCTCCGTTATAAGCACCGGTACATCGAGCTGCAGTGCTATTTCACCGAGCCAACGCATACGTGAGGTAACAATGTCGCGTTGATGAATGGCTGGCGTAATACGCTCTTGTGCATCCACAATCAAAATGATGGATTCATCGCGTTTTAACAACATAGGTCTGACCTTAAATTAAGCGTTTATAACCATACTACCGAAAAGGCGTATTATGTACATAGTGCTTTGGTCGCAACGGGGCTCGTTAACGGTCAAAAAAACCGCAGAATATTTGCAGTTTTGTCCCCTGATCGCTACAATTTCGCCCTTTTCAGCCCCCTCTCTTTCAAAAGGTGATACATGGCTACCGTACTGATCTTAATGGGTTCGCAATCTGACTGGCCAACCATGCAGAAAGCAGCCTATATGCTCAAAGACTTGGGCGTAAGCTGGGAAGCAAAAGTGGTTTCAGCGCACCGTACGCCCGATTTGCTCAAATCGTCTATGGAGCAAGCAGAAAAGGATGACGTAAAGGTAGTCATCGCAGGTGCCGGTGGCGCCGCTCATTTGCCCGGTATGCTCGCTGCACACACGTCGATTCCTGTGCTGGGTGTACCGGTATCGAGCAAACAGCTTAAAGGACTTGATAGTTTGCTTTCTATTGTGCAAATGCCCAAAGGCGTAGCGGTAGGTACGTTGGCGATCGGTGACGCAGGTGCGGCTAATGCCGGTTTACTCGCAGCACAAATTGTCGGCTCATTCGACCCGACCGTGCGTCAGCGTGTGACCGAGTTTCGCAACCAACAGCGCGATAAAGTAATGGCGAATGCAGACTTGGAGTTACCAGAATGAAAGTACTGATTTTAGGTAACGGACAGTTGGGGCAGATGCTGGGTAAAGCGGCTATCCAGCAAGGCCATGAATGTATTTTGTACAGCGACCGCGACCATCAAGTGAAGGCACTGGGTAGCCAGCAAGCACTGGCTTTAACCTTGGAAGAAGCAAAAGAGTGGGCTGACGTTGTCACTTGGGAACATGAACACCTTGCCGATGATCTGATTGATGCGACGGCAGATAAGTGGTTATTAAAAGCCAGTCTATTCCGCCAACTAACCGACCGTCGCACGCAAAAAGCCCTTTGTGACACGCTAGAAATTCCAACGTCTGAATGGCAACCTTTTAATGACGCTGCTGAGCTCGAGAGCATTTTGGCTGACTGTGACCGCGCGGTTGTTATTAAATCAGCGAAGGGCGGTTATGATGGTAAAGGTCAGTGGCGCTGGAAGCCCGGTCAGGCAAAAGATGACATCATCGCCGAGGCGGGACAACGTCCAGGGATCGTCGAGGATATGATCGACTTCAGCGATGAAGTCTCAGTTGTCGCAGCACGCGATCATCATGGTGAACAGCGTGGCTATCCATTAACGTTAAATGTCCATCGCAAAGGCATTCTGGCTTATAGCATTGCCGGTGCACAGAGTTTTTCCGAAGCACTGGAGCGTCAGGCGCAGGCGTATCACCAAAAACTGACCGATGAACTCGATTATATTGGTGTGTTAGCTATCGAGTTTTTTGTGGTGGGCGAGGGTGACGACCAACAATTATTGGTCAACGAAATTGCGCCGCGTGTTCATAACTCGGGTCACTGGACGATGAGTGGTTCAAATTGTGACCAGTTTAATCTGCACATGCGCGCAATTACGGGGTTACCCACACCAGATTTACTCGTTGCTCCCACATTGATGCTAAATGCCATTGGCATTGACGGTTTTCCGGAAGTGTTATGGGAAGCCGGTGCCGCTGATTGTCATTGGTACGGCAAAGACGCGCGCCCCGGTCGTAAAGTGGGCCACGTCAACCTAATGGTCGACAGTGCTGAGCGTGCTCATAAGCTCGCCGACCAATGGTGCGACGAGCTACAAGTGTTAAAAGACGCTTAAAGGCGCTCGAGTAACCACTTCTGCATATCCTCAACCTGCTCCATGCATAGTGAATGCGGCATGGGGTAGGTTTGATAAGTCACTTCGTAACCCATCTCTTTTAACTGCGCCACAGCCCGTTGACCGAGCGTTTCAGGAACAACGGGGTCTTGCGTACCGTGTTGTACTAAAATCGGCAGTGAACGATTTGCCTCGGCAGGTTTTATGTCACCTTGCGTTGCGAAATAAGTCGAGTGTGCCATCAAACCACCCAAGGGTTTGGGGTAGGTTAACGCGGCCTCATAGCCGACTGCACCGCCTTGTGAAAAGCCAGCAATAATAATGCGTTTGCTATCAATGCCTTGCTCTATTTGCTCATCGATCATTTGATGAATCGCGGCAGCAGAAGCGCGTAATTGGGTCGCATCAATCTCACGATCAATGGTCATCGCTGTGATGTCATACCAAGCGGGCATCACCATACCTTGATTAATGGTGACCGGAAGACGTGGCGCGTGAGGGAATAAGAAACGTACGCGGGCCGGGGCTAAATTTAAGTGTTCAACCATGGGGACGAAGTCGTTTCCCGAGGCGCCCAGTCCGTGCAACCAGATAATGACCGCATCGGCGGGTTCGCTTGGATCGTGTTTGATTACTTCTAACTGCATAAAATCTCCTAATTAAAGGCTGGATACGAACCCAACCAGCGAATTTGATTCAACTCAGCGAGCTTTTTGAGCGCCTTCTGTACCGAAAGATCCTGTTCATGACCATCAAAATCGATGAAAAAGTGATACTGGCCAAAACCATCCCCGGTCGGACGTGAAACAATCGAGGTTAAGTTAATGCCTTGCTCGGCAAACGCTTTTAAACTATCAACGAGTAAGCCCGGGTGGTCATTATCGTCGATCAGCATCACGCTACTTTTCCAACGGCTATCTTGCAGTGCCAGCAAGGGCTCGGCGTGCGCGGATAGTAACACAAAGCGGGTTTGGTTTTTGTGGCTATCGGCGATAGTACGCTGAATACAATGCAACTGTTCTGGGCAGGGTATATGGCTCGGGACAACGGCGGCCGACGGTTTATCTGCAGCGACTAACTCATTCAACGAAGCGGTGTTGCTTGCGGTATGCACAATCGGTAATGACAGGGTATTTAACGCGTGATGACACTGCCCGGCAGCCACAAATTGCGCCCATACTTGCTCTGGATGCTGACTGTTAGCGAGCAAATGATACTGAATGGGCAGTCGATATTCTGCGTGAATATACAATGGATGGTGTGCAAAATGGTCGACAACGGGCGACACGAAACCATCAATTAGGTTCTCGATAGGAACGACCGCAAGTTGTGTGTCATTTACGCTGTGTAGGACATCTGGCAACGTGCTTTTAAACACAATGGGCACTGAGTCGCCTAACTGTTGCTGAAAGTGCTGCGCGGCACGCTCCGAGAACGTGCCGGCAGGACCAAGCGTCACTAACTGTTCAATCATAAAACCATTACTTCTTATAGTGTTCGAACCAGGCTAACGCGTGTTCGATCTTGGCAATCATATGTGAAGGACGGTAGGTTACGCCGTGAGACGCGCCAGGCACTCGGACCATGGCAGTATCGACGTGGCGCAACTTCAGCGCTTGGTAGAACTGTTCAGTCTCTGAGATAGGCGTGCGACGATCATTTTCACCAGTAAATAACAATACAGGCGTCGAGACGTTTCCTACAAGTGACAATGGTGAGCGTTTCCAATAATGGTCTAAATCCTCCCATGGCATCGCTGGAAACTGATTGGTAATCTGCCCAATAGAACTATCCGCCGTGAGTACTTTACTGACCCAGTTAATCACAGGGTTGGTGGCCGCTGCTGCATTAAATCGGTCGGTTAAGCCTACCGCGTAAGCTGTGGCGATGCCGCCTGCCGAGCCGCCGGCAATAAATAAGTTGTCTGCATCAACAAAGCCCTTATCAATCATCGCATCAACACCACTCATATGATCAGCAAAGTCATACTCTGAAGCGTAGTTGCCATCGAGTAGCATCGCGAAGTCTTTTCCGTAAGAGGTGCTACCACGGTAGTTTACGTACAGAACGACGTAGCCTTCAGCTGCGTAGCGCTGATGCTCGGCGGCAAAATGAGGACCGTAAGAAAGATGCGGACCGCCATGAATTTCAACGATCAGCGGATACTCTTTATCTTCGTCAAAGTCCGGGGGGGTGATATACCAACCCTGAATCGGTTGATCATCGTAGCTCGAGTTGTATGTGATTTCGTGTACCTTGCCGAGCTTTTTGTTGCCCAATAAGTCTTCGTTAAGCTGAGTCAACGTGTGTGTTTCATCCCCAGACGCTTGATAACCGACATCGGCAGGACGGTAAGGAGTACCTTGCGTATAAGCGATAGCGCCATTGTTCGATGCGCTGAAACTGCCCATCGTATACGGGCGACTGACATAGGTACCTGACACATCATCAACACGGCGGGTTAATTCATCGTCTAGACTGACGTTGGCAATCACGGTTTTACCGCGGTCTGCAAATTGCACCGCAATCGCGTCCTCGCCATTCCACTGTGGGTTGGCAAACGAGCGATCTAATTCGCTTTGCAGCTCGCGTTTTTGTTTCGAGGCCCAGTCCATGACCCACAGTTCACCTTTGTGATAAGGAACCGGCTCATCGCTACTGTGTAAATAAACCAAATGCTCACCATCGGGTGAAAACTGTGGTGCGTATTCCTGACCCGGCGCCTGAGTGATGCGCGTGAGCTGCTGAGTTTTCACATTAACGGCATAAAGGTCACTGTCATTAACCTCATAGGCCCAGTCTTTGTCGCGGTTAGCGGAAAACACGATCGACGCGCCATCATGACTCCAAGTCAGTGGCCCAGAATGGCGGAACGCCCCCGTGGTTAATTGCTGTACACTGCCACCGGTCGCTGGAACAGTAAAAATTTGTGCATGTGCGGGTTTTAGCACACCTTGGCCATCGCTTTGATAATAAGCTTCTTGCACAACAATCGGTTGCCCACCCCAGTCGGCGCCCTCCGGTTTAGTGGGACGTTTTACTTTCTTTTCAAAGACCGTTTTTTCTGCCGCTACATCCATTAAGAACGCGATCGACTCACCATCAGGTGACCAAGCCAATTGACTCGGCGATTCATGTACATGGGTAATCTCTGCGTGCTTGTCTTGGTTGAGCCAATACACATGAACCTGATAACTGTCCTTGCGATTGGATGTTAATGCTAGCCGTTGACTGTCAGGTGACCACGTTAAGTTGCCGTAGGCGTCGCCCTCATCAAAGAGTGGATAGTGTTGATTTGATGCCGTATCAAGGATCCAGACCGAACGCTCGGTGTTGTCCTTCATATCGTTAAAGCGATTACGAATGTAGGCGATATAGCGTCCATTAGGCGAGATGCTTACATCATTCGCATACTCGAGCTGAAAGATATCGTCGATAGCAAAATAGTCATTGGTTTGTGCGTTAATAGACGGTGATAACGTTGCAAGCCCAATTACCAGAGCGGATGTTTTTAACCACATAATGCGTCCTTAATTTTTATTCTAACGGGTGTTCTGTAAACGCTTCGAAAAATCATCATTGAAACCGCGCTAAAACGCTCGAAGCCAAGTCACGAACATGATTAAATGTTCGCTATCATTTACCTATTTGAGCTTTGGATCGCCTGCATGTCTCAGCCGCATCGACAAACCCGCGCTCGTATCTTACTGACAAATTTACGGGACAATGCCAAACAATTAAAGTCGTATATCGACCAGCAGCCGATGCTAGGCGTTATAAAAGCGGACGGATACGGTCATGGCGCGACAGAAGTGGCGCATGCCATCGCGGATTACGTCGAAAAATACGCCGTTGCTTTTATTGATGAAGCGATTGCGTTACGCGACTCAGGTATCGACAAGCCCATCGTCATTTTGCAGGGGGTATACAGCACTGAAGACTGGTTGATATGCGCTGAGCAGCACTTTGAACCCGTGATACACAACGCGCAGCAAATTGAGTTTCTGAGCGAAATTACTTCGGAAACCAATTGGGTTAACGTTTGGCTGAAGCAAGACTCAGGTATGCACCGATTAGGCTTTTTTGCCGATGACGTCGAAGAGGCGGTAGGACAGCTTCGCGCGCATGCGCAGATCAACCACATTGTGCTGATGACTCACTTTGCTGAGGCGGATAATCCTGAGAGCCCGTTGACCGCGATGCAGTTAGAACGCTTTTACGCGGTACTCCATGCGGTGCGTGATAAAATAGATGGTGTTAGCGTGGCAAACAGTGCCTTTATGTTGGGTGACGATGTACTGGACGCGATGGGCCTGACTAAATGGTTTCGGGCAGGGATTGCGCTGTATGGGCAAAACCCCTCTCAGGCTGAATTAAGCGACGCTGAACTACTCAAACCAACCATGGTGCTTGAAGCGCCCGTGATCGCGTTACGCACAATTCAGCCAGGTGAAACCGTAGGTTATGGGAGTCGCTGGCGAGCACAACGAGAGAGCCGTATCGCGACGGTGGCAATAGGTTACGCCGATGGCTACCCGCGTAGCTTACCCGATGGCACACCGATGATTATTAATGATCAAGTAGGCTGTTTAGTCGGTCGTATTTCGATGGATATGATTACGGTCGATGTGACCGATATTGAGGGTATTGAGCTCGGCGATAATGTTGAACTCTGGGGTGAGCGTCTACCGATACAAGTGATTGCCGATCAAGCGCGGACAATCACTTACGAGCTATTTGCTCAAGTGACACGTCGCGTGCCACGCGTTTATGCAGACTAACGTTTGTTGCGACGTTTTAGGTAAAACCAAACACCGGTCATAGGTAGTAGTAATAGCGCAATCCCCCCTGCCAAAATAACCAGGGTCATGGCGGTGCCACCAATAGCCGCCACATGTAGCGGATAGATCATATGGGACACTTGCTCACCTAAGGGGCGTGTCCGCACATCCGTTATGCTGGAAAGTGTCCCAGTTTCATCAAACGCAATGTAATTACGACCATTCGGATGCCATTCATCAGGCCATTTTAAGCGCATGCGCCCTGAGTCTAAATAAATTAAGCGAATATCGGCGTTAGGTAGGACGGTACGGGCGACTTCAAAGCGTTCCTTCCAGTGTGTTGCTGAGCGTTCGGGTACTGAGTGGTGTATCCGTGAATCGGTCATCGGTAATAGGGTGGTTAAACCGCCTTTGACCGTGCTCGCATACATAATCGCACTACCAGTAAGCATCAGTAATGCCACCGGGATAAAGACGATAGCACCGGTGCTGCGGTGCAATTGCCATAAGGTTTGCATGCCTTTAGCCGAGAACGGGTTATAAAAGCGTACGGCGAGGTTTTTCCAGCGCCATTGTCGTTTAGGCCACCAGCGTACTAAGCCGGTGGTAATCAATACCAAGGCAAGTAGCGACAATACTCCGAGGATGTCCTTGCCGAACTCATCAAGCGCAAGATGATGGTGCAGTTCGACAAACCAGCTCACCGTGTCAGCGTAGGGCGCTCGAGTAAGCAGTTGCTCACCTTGAGGGCCAAAATAATGATGGTTACCGTCACCATCAACCAGCTCAAACCAGGGGCGGTCGTCAGTAGGAAGATACGCGTACCCTGCCGTATAGTGATCGGCAATAGTTGCTGATGTCGCTTGCGACACGGGATTGTTGAGTCGCAGACTGGGGTATTGCCACATCAGCCACTGATTTTTGAATAACAGCATTGAGCCCGTCACTGCCATGAGCAGTACCCAGCCACTCAGCACAAGGCCAAGCCAGCGATGCCACTGTGTCAGTGACGGTAGCTTAATGCGCTTCACGTATGACTTACCAAGCGTAGTTCCAGTTTAAGCTGATAGTACGTCCGCGACCGGTAAAGTTACGGTTATCACCACCGACCGTTTGTGCATAGTAGGTGAAGTAGTACTCATCGAATAAGTTCTCGATACCGAGCGCAAATTGACCATAGTCGCGAGTTTCAAGCAAGACCGATGCATCGACGGTGTTATAGCCATCAAAGTTATTAACGGCTTCGGCACCTGAGTAGATGTCGCGGTCAAAGAACTTGTTCCACTGTACCCGGCTCGAAACTTGTCCAGTCCATTGTTGTGACCAGTACAGGTTCGCGCGTTTCGGGGCGATATTACGACCACCAAGCTGCGTATCGACTTGGTTATCGCCATCACTGTCAAACTCCCCGTCAGTATCAGCGTAGTTCAAACCAAATGCCGTATCGTTCGAGAACGCATATTCTGCGCTGGCCTCTATACCGTCGATTTCAGTGCGTTCACGTTTAACCGAGTAAATGCCATCAGCATCCGCTTGCAAACGAGCGCCTAAATCCGATTCAGAACGATAGTAGCTGATTGAAGCACGCCATGCGTTGTTGTTGAACTCGACGCCGATTTCCTCGTTATCAGCAAGTACTGGCTGTAAGTCTAAGAAGCTGCTCACACTTAAACCCGGTGTTGAGATACCGCGCAAAACACGCCCTACGTCTGGCATGCTAAAGCCTTCAGAGTAACTCGCGAATACACGCCAGTTATCGTTCAACGCATAAACTGCGCCTAAGTTGGTGAGCAATTCATTGAAGCTCGGTTCGCCGCCTTCGACAAACACACTGCCGTAAGAAGCGAGGGTGGTGAAGCTATCCGCTTTGAGCTTGCCGTATTCGTAACGTAAACCACCACTCAGTGTGAGTCCGTTGGCTTGATAGCTCAACTGTGCGTATGGCGCCCAGTTTTCAAATTCAGTCTCCGGTACCCACTTACGACCGGTTTGTGCGAGCTCTTGGAACGTCTTATCGTTCATGAAGTCGACACCTGCTGTTACATCAACAGGCAGGTCAGCAACTTTTGCCCAGTTCATGGTAATGCGAGAACCATACTTACGCGAGTCATTGCGAGACTGGTCAAAGATATCATCGCCGTACTGCGGATCTTGGAAGGTAGCATAGTTGCCGCCACCATAAAGCGCGGAGAAGTCTTGCAAGAACAGCTGCCAGTTGAGGTCAGCACCTAAAATATCGGTGTTTTTATAGGTTAAACTACTGGTGGTGACTTCGTTTTCTGGTGCATCGCCTGGGTATTCACCTTCGACCGATAGGGCAGGAACGCCCAGTTCGCGGTTACCTACAGTAGCAAAGTAATCACCATTACCCGCCATATCAAAGTGATTGACCATTAACGCCAGTGACTGAGTGCTATCAATGCGGTATTCACCTTTGAAAAACACGTCGTAGCTCTTCGAGTCCATGGTGTCGCCTTGTGTGGTATCGACACCAATTAACTGCCCCTTACCATCCACGTACATACCTGTATCGCGGTATTGTGCACCAGCAACAAACTTCCAATCGCCCTCGGCGTGACGTACTAAATAGCCCGCTTCGTAGCTGAGCCCTTCTGAGATTTCGCTATCGGGTGCTGTAAAACCGGCGTTTACTTCTTGCGTGGTGCCTTCTTGTGCCTGCTTAGTCACGATATTAATAATACCGCCGCTTGCGCCTAAACCTTGAATAGCGCTGGCGCCATGGATGACTTCTACACGTTCAATCATGAACGGGTCAATGGTATACGCCGCGCGTGAACCATCCCGTAATGGGTTGGACTGAGGCACGCCATCAATTAAGTAAAGTGGCTGGCGGCCGCGTAATGTCTCGCCCGATGAGGTTAACTTTTGACGCGAGGGAGAAAATGCAGGAATCAACTTGCCGAGGACATCAGAAAGCGACTCTGCAACCATCATTTGCTGGCGCAATTGCTCTCCATCAATGACGGTCACCGTAGCTGGAATCGCGCTTTGAGGGATTTTAGTCCGTGTTGCGGTAATTTCGATGGTCTCATCGACACCTGTACGGTTAACTTCGTCTTGGGCCAATGCCTGACCGGATACAATGGATGCAATTAAAAGAGATAGCAGCTTCTTGGACATGAGAATCCTTATCATTTTCTATAAGTGGCGCAGATGATAATTGTTCTCATTACATAGTCAACTACTTATTTTAATTTTCTTTTAAGAAAAACGTATCGGCTATCGTTCAATTTGTTGTACGGCAGACATACAGGGCTGAAATAGAAGTTTTCTCGGCATTATGGTAATTAATAGGGTTCTTTACATTTCCGTTGAGCCGAGAGAGAAACGAGATATGAAAACACGCATCAGTTTGTTAAGTGCCGTCATTAGTGTGGCGCTGCTTGCAGGTTGCTCAGAACCACAAACAACGACAAAAAAGGAAGCGACAAGCCAAAGCCAACAGCAGACTGTTGCACTGGATGAAAAGATCCGCACTACAGCGCAGCAAACGCTTAAGGCGTTTAACATTCCCGGACTTGCCGTTGTCGCTGTAAAAGATGGCAAAGTGATTTTAGCCGAAGGCTTCGGCGTCCGTGATATCGAAAGCCAAGAACCGGTCACCAAAAATACCTTGTTTGGTATCGCCTCGCATACCAAGGCGTTTACGGCTGCCGCGATTGCTCACCTTGTCGACCAAGGTAAACTGCATTGGGATGACAAAGTCACTGATTATCTGCCGGAATTTAAGTTATCCGATCCGGAGCTGACCCATCGCCTGACCATTCGTGATTTACTAAGCCACCGTTCTGGCTTGGGTTTAGGCGCCGGCGATTTAATGATCTGGCCGAATACCGATAAATCGGTCGATGAGATTATTGCTGGCCTCGCTAACGTGCCGATGGACCACGGGTTTAGAACGCAATTTGCCTATAATAACTTGATGTTTTTAACAGCAGGCGAACTCATTCATCAGGTAACCGGTATACCTTACTCTGACTACATTGAGCAGACGTTCTTCGAACCGCTTAATATGGACGAGAGCGTTGTTGGCTTCTCTAACATTCCGGCAGCCAACGACAATGTCGCGGTCGGTACCATCGAGAAGGACGGCGAATTACACCGTTTTCCACTCGATTTTCTTGAGGACTTTGGTGGCGCGGGGGCAACGGCCGCGAGTGTTGATGACATGGGCAACTGGTTAATTACACAGTTACAGCATGGTAAAAGCCCATCGGGCGAGCAAGTCTTTTCGCCCGAGTCACAGCATCAAATGTGGCAATTAACCACCCCCATTGGCGTTTCGGATAAAGCCGCTGAGCAGGGTACGTTCTTCCAAGGCTATGGCTTAGGTTGGTTCGTAAAAGACTACCACGGTGTTAAACAGGTTTATCATAGTGGCGGTATCTTGGGCATGTTGTCATTAACCACACTCATCCCAGAAGAAAATTTTGGGATTACCGTGGTGAGTAACCAACAAGCTTTTGGCGGTCTGACAGCAATTACGCAAGAAGCGCTTGAACAAGTACTTAATCTACCTGACCAAGATTGGGTTGCTGAGCAGTCAGAGAACTATCGCCAGTTTATGCAACGCAAAACGGACTTTAAAATACCCAAACCCGACACTGAAGAAGACGCCACGTTAGCTAAGCAAGCATACGCCGGTACTTATACCGATGCGTGGTATGGTGATATCGATATTCGTATGCAGGGCGATGAGTTACGCTTGGACTTCACTCATACCCCGATGCTCAAAGGCACCTTAGAACATTACAACGGTGATACGTTTATCGTACATTGGGATGAACCCTTGCTGGAAGCCGATGCCTATGTGCGTTTTGAATTGAACGAGGACGACTCAATAAAACAGGCAACCATGAAAGCGGTTGCGCCATTTACCGACTTCAGTTTTGATTTTCATAACCTGACGCTGGTGCGTCAGTAGTGTGACAGGCAGTAGATGAAAAAAGCACGGCACTGAGGCCGTGCTTTTTTATGGGCGCTATTTATTCAGTTGGTGTACCCACTCGGTTAGTAAGCGAACACCAAAGCCTGTAGGACCTGCCGGGTGAATACCGGTTGGGCTGCTGACCATTGCATCAGCGGCCATATCAATGTGGATCCACGGCGTATCGCCCGCAAAGTGTTTTAAGAACGCTGCACCCGCTTGGGTGCCTGGCGAACCAATATTACGGATATCGGCTAACGGGCTGTCGATAATGCCGGGGTAACCCTCTAACGGGAGTTCCCATACCTTTTCATCCGTGACCTTGCCGGCCTCAATAATAGCGGCACGAAGATCATCCGCTGAGGCAAACATCGCCGCATAGCCCGTGCCCAACGCACCGACTTTAGAGCCTGTTAACGTTGCAATATTGGCGATAGCGCGTGGTTTGAACGCATCGTTCGCATACCAGTTCGCATCACCTAAAATTAAGCGACCTTCCGCATCGGTATTGGCGATTTCAACCAGCGTACCGTCACCGGCTTTAACCACGTCTCCCGGTAATGTTGCTGAACCCGAAATTAGGTTGTGTGAAAGCGGGGCAATCGCGACCACGTTAACAGGCGCCTGTTGCTTGGCAAGTGCCATGACCGCACCAATGACAGCACCTGCACCGGCTTTGTCGGTTTGCATGCGAAGAATCGACGATGAGCTGGTTTTAAGGTTGTAGCCGCCGGTATCAAAGGTGTTACCTTTGCCCACCAGTGCAATCGGCGCCTCATCACTGCCTTTGTAATGCGCCGCTAACAGGTAAGAACCGTGTTGGCTGCCCGCACTCACACTCTCAAGCAAGCCCATTCCCATTTCTTTGACTTGCTCAGGCGTGATAATGGTGAGCTCAATATCTAAATCGCTCATGGCTTGCTTAGCCAGCTCAACGATCGCCTCAGGGTAGCCATCGCTGCCTGGTAATGCGGTAATATCACGCGCCACAAACACGCCCTCGGCGATAGCACGGTAATCATCATAGTGTCGTTCAGCCACCTGCGGTGACTGTGTCACCCAGTGATAAGTGGTCTCAGGACGCGCTTTGGGCTCTGACTGGTAACGGTCAAAGCGATAATTGCGCAGGTCGATACCATGCGCCACCTGTGCGCTGATTTCGGCTGCGACACCCGGGTTAGAAATTAACCGAGTATCAAAAACAACATCCGTTAGCTCAGGCTTTAATGCAGCCGCAATCGCCGCGCCTAACTTTTCAGCATTAAACCGTGATAATTCAGCAGGATTTCCCACGCCCGCCAGCATCAGGTGATCCGCCTGCGTACCCTCTGGCGCAATCAAAGTGACGTGCTGCGACGCCGCACCGGTAAACGCCTCAATGCCGGCTGCGCGCGCGACCGCTTGATTCTGCTCAGCAGTCCAGCCCTCAATAGCAATCGATTGATTTTCAGGCACAAAGACAACCCGCGTTGAAGCCGACGCGTTATCACTTGTAAAACGCACGTTGGTGGATAAATAATCGCTTGCCGCCGCCGGCAAAGCCAACGCCGCGGAGATAGCAAGCGTTGATATCGCTCGTTGTAGAGACATAGTAGTTCCTTTTATTAAAAGACAGATTGTTCTACCTGCACTATATCTCGACCGGCCCTGCCAACAACATGTATAAGACCAACCATCTAAAAAAAGCGACGTGTTTAAGAGGTTCTAAAATAACTATTAATAAAAGCGTGGGAGTTTGAACCGAAGGTCAACGCTGGACAGCGCGCGGCCAAATCCATATAATGCCCTCGCTTTTCTATCGCATGCGCACCCTTAGCTCAGCTGGATAGAGCGTTGCCCTCCGGAGGCAAAGGTCATAGGTTCGACTCCTATAGGGTGCGCCATTCGTAGGTCGCGCATTTTGCGCGACAATATGTTCCCATCGCTCCTTTGACGTGATTGCTTTCTTTTAATTGCTGAGGTCATAGGTTCGAATCCTATCGGGCGGGCCATTTCCCTGGTCTGCAGCGATTTTCTCTTCTTCGTATCTACTCTTAATTCTCCTTTTTGATGTCTTTTCGGTTTGAACGCTAGCTGCTGTGGCTGATTTTGCGTTGGCTCAGGGCTGTGTCCATTCTGTGTCCAGGTTGTGGCCTGAGATTTTACAACCGTACTAAAAAGCATTGAGTTTGACCTTTGCCTCAATCGAATCAAGTACAATGCTTTTTACCTATCATTTATCTCGAAGAGCGAAAAACTTATGATAGTGCAAGTTTAATAAACATATGATCTATAGAATTTAGGAATTATTTTCCTAAGTTAAAAAATAATGTCTCATTGGTTGAGGGTTTTATTTAATGATTTCAAGTAAAATATTTATTAGTTTATTTTTTAACTCTTTAGCTGTAGCCTTTATTAGTAGCTGTTCGACATCAACTATCTACTTAAATGATTATAATTTAAAAGAGCATAATACTGAAAAAGTAAGAACTTCTCTGGAGAGGGAGGGGTATAAGGTAAAAGTTATATCTGTTCGGCCACCAAATACTTTTAACACATCAACAGTTGTTAGTGGTTCGAAAGCGATTATTAAAGGCTCTTTTGATCAGTTTATGCCTATTTTGAATGATTTAGGGTACGACGATATTGAAGTAGCATATATAGAAACTGGCAATCATTGGTATCGAGACGGAAACATTGGACTTTATCTTTTCGATAAAGGATATAGGCGTAATCTCACGGACAAGATTGCTGGTAAGTATATAGCTGAAAGCTGCGCGTCAATGAAGTCTCTTACTCTCTACAGCGACTCCAAGTTCTCTATTGTATATACAAATAGCGAGCAATTGACTGGAGTGTGGAAAATTAATGAGATGCCATACGTAAATCTCAGTAAAAATAGTACCGGGCTAAATTTTTATTATAAGGTTGAATTTGAAACTCAAACAGATTTTTCGGGAAAAGTAGATATCGTAATCTTACACCCGCTGGAGAGTGAGAGTCAGATTAAAGATTGTATTTTTGCTAAAGGCGTTAGAAGAAACTCGATGTAATGAAATACTGACTGCTAAGTATCAGCGCGAGCTGATAAAAATACGAAGGCGTATTTTTTTCCTCTTTAAATTGAGGAGAAGTCTCAGGCCTTACCACGTTTCACCATTTCGGCGAGTGAGAATTAACATATCGACTATCCCTGTTGAAAAGCTAAAGCCTAACGAAAGAAATTAAAAATAGAAAGCAAGTTGTAGTCCTTTAAATGAGAGCTTACATAAAGGAAATCAATTATCCTACATTGAGCTAGTACATTAATGGCTGACCAAAAAGTAGTTAGCCTTTTAATTTCTACTGCTTAGCGATACTCAAAGTAGAAAACGTCTTTAGTTACTTCTTCTGTATAGGTAAACTTTTTTGCATATTCTTCGGCCTCACTTTTAGGACCAAGTATCAATCCACAAAACCCCCGCATTACGGAAGAGCCCCACTGAAAAATATAAAGAGAGTCATTATTAGTTCTATATACGCTCGTTACACCAAGGTCAGCAAGTTGTTTTGTTTTAGCTTCGAAAAGTTCTAGGTTAAGATCAGCAGGAAGCACCTCCTCTATTTCGGACCAATCATCCTCTTGATTGTCCAATAAAAAGCGCTTGTAATCGCTGATAAAGCTGTTTTCTGGGATAGTTGCATATACTTTGTCATTGGTGCTAAAAACCAATCTATTAAGCACATAAACACCGTCTTCAATCAAACCTAGTTTATAAAGGCTGTTGGTTTTCATAAAGCCAACAAATTGCTCAACTTCTTTAACGGTTAACTCGTCTTTTACATTTCGAGAACACCCAATATCAGTGCAACCTACAGAAACTAGCAACGTGAAAAACATTGTGGCTAAACACGTAAAAGTTTTAAACATCGTCATTCACCAAAATATTTTATTAACATTAAGCTCTATTAAAGAAAATTAGAGTAGCCGACTTCGGCTACTCTAACCAGTCGTAGATCACCTAGGCATATAATAATATTGACAGTTTCGATTCATATAGTAATGCCCTCCATTTCCATCAGGGAATTTCCATAGCTCGCAACCATATACCATTATAGTGCCAGAGCCTCCTCCTGAACCTCCGCCAGGAGGCTTACCTCCCCCTCCGGTGGAGCCTCCGGAGTCACCATCACCTTTAATTAATCCATTAGTTGGGTCGCAAGAGTCAGAAACACCTGCTCTATCAGGAGCATTAGAATAGACTTCATCCGTGTAGTTCATTCCTTTTATAATTTGCTCTGTATCAGGTGGGTGATCCGCGTCTTGCGTAAACCACGATTTAATTGCAGGCCAAAGGTCATAGGTTCGACTCCTATAGGGTGCGCCATTCGTAGGTCGCGCATTTTGCGCGACAATATGTTTTCAGTCATCAAAATCCTGAATTGCGCCCTTTATCCTCTAAGGATCGTCGTTATTTTGCGCAGGCAAGCGAGTGTTTGCTCGGTTATTATCTCCCCGACCCTTATATCAAAATGTGCATTTGCCTGCCCGAGGGTAGAAGTTAGCGCGTCCTCTATCTTTTCGTCTAAAAAGGTCAATATGCCGAGTGTTTGAGCCTCCTCTAGCCCAAGTTTCTTACCGTGCTCAAGCCAGTGCCTCGCCATAATTTCGTTCCACTTGTAGTGTGTATTTTTACTATGGACTTTCATTGCCATCCTTATTTTCTTCGGCTGAATATTTCCTTGCCCGAAGTAGGGGTAAGCACTTAACACATCATAAAAGGGCGTTAGCTGGTAACCATTCTGATTTAGCGCAATGCTAAAGTTTTTGCCGTGTCCATCAATTGCAGCAAGTAACCAAAATACGATTTGGACACGTATAAACTCGAGTCTATCTTGGTACGCGTTTGTTGAGCCAGACAGCAGTTCCATAACCTGCTGGGAGCCTGGACCACCCCTTTCCTCATACTTTGACCCACTGGCTTTTCCTAATGCTTGGCAGATATCCTCTTGGGGAAGGCGAAAAATAGTGTCTTCGTCGATTTTCCGATCAAAGCGTTCAACCACCAGTACTTTCTGATCTTCAAACTGCGCAATTTCACAATTTGCGACATTCAGACCGAGGTTTTTCATAAACGTCTGACAGAACCATTCGTTGTCTACACTCGAAGATAAGTCTATTCCCAAGCTCTCATGGTGGAGAATGGGTGGCTTAAATATATGCGTGGTTGGCGTCGAGCCATGTGGTCGACACCATTTTTCTTTCCATCGGGTGAGCGCTGTTTTTTCCTGAGCACCAGCAAGAGAAATTCTGAAGTCATCATCTGAGTTCATACCCAACATTTTTTCAAGACGAGTTTCTCTGATAACTTGTGCGACTTCACTCTCAGACAACTGCGTGAGCGACAGCGCGGGCATTTCTCCTGTGGCAGGTTTTTCGGTGAATGTCAGCGCACCCACGCAATCTTTTCCAATTTCGGCGAGTAAGTCGAAAGGTTTGGCGCTACCTGCACCTAGACGGTCTCTTATATGCTCTCTGGTAGCGTTTGCATCCGGCAATAAGTTGTCAAAATAAGCATGCACAGAGTCGTCCGTTATCTCCGCTTTTTGCATCGGTAGGCTTAGGGATATAGCACGACCGCCATCTACTTCTAACCACTCTGTGGCGTACTTAAAGCTCATACGGCCTTTTTTTAAGTACAACTCACCTACCGGAAACCCGTTCATAGAGCAATAAAGCGTTCGGGTATGCGATTTTCGTCCCATTAGAATCTCAATGATTTTTTCGCAAGTGAATTAGTCGGCGTGGACACTTCATTCTTGGGCAGGTTGACGATCTTAAACTCCAATTCGAGTACCGCACACAGTTTGATGAGCATATCGACAGAGATTTTTTCAGGTTTGGTTTCACAGTTAGAAATATCTCTTTGATATACTCCGATACGTTTGGCCAAATCGGCTTGGGTCCAGCCTTTGAGCTTTCGACTGTCCCTGATGACGGCACTTAGATCTTTTGGCGTATTAATTTTCATGTCAGTTTTTTATGCAGAATTGTGAATAAAATAATTTTATACCGTAATTTGCATAAAGCAAGTTTATACATATATCTGTATAAAAGCAGGCATTACAGTTCTTTAGAAGTTTTTGAGACCCCACAAAAAAAGCGAGCCCTAAACAGAGCCCGCCTTTCATTAAACCACCCTTAAAACGGCTTAAAGCGTCTTCAACAACTCTTCAACGGCACGTTCTAATTGCGGATCCACGTTCTTGGCTTTATATGCCGGTGGATTAAAGACCTCAATATCAGGTTGTGCTGGGGTAAAGTCCATGTTGGCGTCCGATTCTTTCACCCACCAGCCTCTAAACGGCATTCTGATAATGGAGCCATCGACTAAGCGCTCAGCACCGGTACTGATAACCGCGCCAAAGGTCGGGCGGCCAACGAGTTTACCAATATCTAATGACTTATACGCATGAGCAAAAATTTCAGCGTTTGAGTAGCTGTTTTCGTTGCTCATGGCGATCGATGGTTTGGTCCATGCTGACAAAGGTAAACGTTCAGAGTAGGGGTATTTATCTCTGAATTTCTTCTGGTCTTTGTCCAGATTGTCAGTCGCACCGCGCGGGATCGTGTAAGCGTGTTGCTCGACGTTTAATACCGCCATGAGGTAGTCGGTTGTCCAGCCACCACCGTTGTAGCGTACGTCAATGACGATACCGTCTTTGCCGTAACCGGCGGCCATTAGTTCACGCTCAAAACGTTCGAAGCTGGTCCAGTTCATACCGCGAATATGCAAGTAGCCTAGGCGACCGTTGGAATATTCTTCGGTCAGCTTGCGACGTGTTTCGACCCAGTTGTCGTACTTCTCGTCACTTAAACTTGTGGTTGGCCAAAGTACCACTTCGGTTGGCTGGTCGGCTCGATTAATATCGAGCAATACGCGTTGGTTAGCATAGCCGTTCAGCAGCTGATAAAAGTTTGCACTTTTAACCGACTGTTGGTTGACCTGTGTGATGACATCGCCGACTTGCAGGCGGCTCTCATCACGAGCGGCAGGGCTTTTATCCAAGACAGAGGTCACTTTTAAGCCATCGGCAGTGGGCACGACTTCGACACCCAGCAAACCGGTGCGGGTTTCTTGGGTGTCTTTCGGGTTTTCACCACGATACAGACCCATGTGACTTGCGTTCACTTGACCAAGCATCAAGTTAAAGATGTACTGAAAGTCTTCTTTCGTTGATGCTTTCAACGCCAGTGGACGATATTTTTCTTTCAGCGCTTGCCAGTCGTTGCCGTGAAATTCAGGATCATAGAAGCCTGCGTTCAGCGCTTGCCACGCCTCATCAAAGATCTGCGCCCGTTCGGCCATATGCTCGATGGTTTGTTGAGATACCGTCGATAGGGTTTCTGGTTCGTCCTTTTTGGTATCGACCTTCACTAAAGTGCCGCGCTCGACAAGTGCAAAAAGGCTTTTGCCATCGGTACTCAGCGATAAGCTGCGAGGGCTTTGGTCACCTTTAATGATGTGCTCTTTGTCTTCGCCATTCCACTTAATTTTGAACAGGTCTTGGTCCATCTCGAAGTTCTGGCGACCGGCACCACCGATGGTGTAATAAACGTGCTCGCCTTCTTTGTCGAACGCTAAACCAGATTCGTTACCTGCAAAACGTGTTACTTGAACAAGCCGTTTATAGATACCATCCAAATCAATCTGCATGGGTTCAACGGCTTCTTCCGTAGCGTCCGAATCGTCTTCAGATTCTTTGGCATCCGCGGTTTCCTCAACAAACTCGTCGCGTTTCCACTCCTCTTGCGAACGTTGCCAATCGCTTTCTTTTAGCCATGCAAACCAAATGTCGTAATCGCCATTGTTCCGCATGGAACTAAAGCCTAACTTGCTGCCATTCGGAGACCAGACTGGGCTGTAATCGCCTTTTGGATGCATGCTGACGTTAACGGGTTCTTGAGAGTTATCCGCCGCATGAATAAAGATTTCGCTGTTAAATGATAAGTCAGATTTAGCGTAGGCTAGCCACTGGCTGTCTGGCGACCAGCTGACACCGCTCGGTGTTGCCCAGCCGTCTAATAGCACCACGGGGTTGGTCAGTGACTGATCATCGGCTACATCTGCGACAATGAGTTTTCCACGACCTTCACGGTAAGCCACTTTTTTACCATCTGGCGACACCAAAGGCTCATGTTCTTCGGCATCTGTGCGCGTTACCGGTTCAACGGAATGCTTTAACGACCTAAAAAGGTTTGGCTCTTCAGAATCCGCTGATGTCACTGCAAAAATATCATTTTGACCATCGCGGTCAGAAACAAACAACACGGTGTTGTCGTCTAACCAAGCAACATCTCTGTCGCGTGCGGCACCCGTGGTGAGTCTGACTGAGCGCTTATCTTCTTTATCGTTGCGCTTAACAAATACGTCGCCGCGCACGACATAAGAAATCAACTTACCGTTGGGTGAGACACTGTACTCATCCAAAGCATCGGTGGTTGATTTGTTAGTGACCGGGTCAAAACGAAAGTCTGTAGGAATCGATAGGTCGAGTGATTGACGCTTGCTACCGGCTATTAATTGCACTTTATCGGCAGCTTGATAAACAAGGTGATTGGCCTGCTTATCGATGCTGAAGTGCTCGACGCCAAACTCGCGCTCATCAGTAATTTGCTCGGCGCGGTTTGACCCCAGCTTCTGCTTAAATACGTTGTATTTACCCGCGCGCGATGAAATAAAATACAACTCGTTGTTACTAGACCATTGTGGCATAAAGTCGTTGCCATCAAAGTCGGTCAATTGCTCGTATTCACCCGTTTCGGTATCGTAAATCCAGATATTGCGGTTTGCCGGACCGCGATAATCTTCGCGTGAAATGCGGCATGTGCCTCGAACAAAAGCAATTTTTTTGCCGTCAGGCGATACCACCGCGTCAAAACCGAGCGCATCCATAAAGCGGGCTTCGGTCGCATCGCCACTCGGCGCAACGCCGTAAACTTCCCATTCACGCTCAACTTCAGCGTATAAGCGACGCGTATTAAATAGTACTTGGTTATCATTACCAAACCCAAGCACACGATCAGGCGCACTATGGTAGGTCAAACGATCGGGACGACCGCCTTGGCTAGGCATCACGAACACATCGTCATTACCAAATCGGTCGCTACTAAACGCGATGGTTTTACCGTCTTTTGACCACTTTGGTGAGCTCTCATAGCCCTCGTGGATGGTTAAACGGTTGGGATGAGTACCCGACGTTGACATGGTCCAGATATCACCTTGATAACTGAAGGCGATTTGGGTGCCATCGGGGCTGATTTCGGGTTGCATGATTAGCGGTCGTTCTGGAGCTCCGTTTGACGCAGAGGCGCCAAAGGCCGCAGAAACAAGCAGGCTAGTTACCAGTCGTTTCATAGTTCAACTACCTATTTTAGTTAGAATTATTAAAATTTTGTTGATGGTAGCAAAAATATGAGGTCGGGTACGGAGGTTCAGCCTATTACTCGGTAGGTCGCGCATTTTGCGCGACGTACCATTTTTTGATTAATTAACTTAAGCGGATTGAAGTTGTTTCAAATAGTCGTCGTAACTTCCCGAGAAGTCACGCATGCCTTTGTCGGTTAATTCAATAATACGAGATGCCAGTGACGATACAAACTCGCGGTCATGACTGACGAAAAGTACTGTGCCATCGTAGTTTTCGAGTGCTAGGTTGAGTGCTTCAATTGATTCCATATCCAAGTGGTTGGTCGGCTCATCCATCACTAATACGTTGGGACGCTGCATAATGAGCTTGCCAAAGATCATGCGACCTTTTTCTCCACCCGATAAAATCGACACTGGCTTTTTGATATCGTCCTGAGAGAACAACATGCGACCCAACACGCCGCGAATGGCTTGCTCATCATGGTGTGGTTGCTTCCACTGGCTCATCCAATCAAATACAGTCATGTCCTGTTTGAACCAGTCGGCATGGTCTTGTGCATAATAACCTATATTAACGTTCTCAGACCACTTAATGATGCCATCGTCAGCGGCGTATTGATCGACCAAACACTTCAGCAGCGTGGTTTTGCCGATACCGTTAGCGCCGAGTATCGCGACCTTTTCGCCGACTTCGACCATGGCGTTCAAATCTTTTAATACGTGTAAGTCACCAAAGGATTTATTAAGTCCCTCGATCTCGAGGGCTAAGCGATACAGTTTCTTCTCTTGTTCGAAACGAATGTATGGACTCACTCGGCTCGATGCTTTGACTTCGGCTAACTGGATCTTCTCGATCTGTTTGGCTCGCGAGGTCGCTTGTTTGGCTTTTGATGCGTTAGCAGAGAATCGGCTGACAAACTGTTGCAGTTCGGCGATTTTATCCTTTTTACGCGCATTCTCATTCAGTAGTTGCTCGCGTGCTTGTGTCGCTGCGAACATGTACTGATCGTAGTTACCTGGATACACGCGTAACTCGCCGTAATCGATGTCGGCCATGTGGGTACACACGCTGTTAAGGAAGTGCCGATCGTGCGAAATAATGATCATCGTCGCTTGGCGTTCATTGAGTACCGTTTCTAGCCAACGAATCGTGTTGATGTCCAAGTTGTTGGTCGGTTCGTCCAGTAACATAATATCAGGTTCTGAAAACAACACCTGTGCGAGCAAAACCCGCAACTTAAGACCCGGTGCAAGTTCGCTCATCAAGCCAAAATGCGCCTCAAGCGGAATACCGACACCGAGTAACAGTTCGCCTGCGCGTGACTCTGCTGTGTAACCGTCCATTTCGGCAAACGCGACTTCGAGATCAGCAACACGCATGCCATCCTCTTCGCTCATCTCAGGTAAGCTATAAATACGATCGCGTTCCGCTTTTACTTGCCAAAGCTCCTCGTGACCCATGATAACGGTATCAACGACACTGAATTGCTCATAAGCGAACTGATCCTGCCTCAATTTACCGACGCGCATATTTGGGTCAGTAGATACATTGCCAGACGAGGGCTCTTGGTCGCCGCTGAGGATGCGCATAAACGTAGATTTACCACAGCCGTTGGCGCCGATCAGACCGTAGCGGTTACCTTCGCCAAATTTCACTGAAATGTTTTCGAATAAAGGTTTTGCACCAAATTGCATGGTGATGTTTGAAGCAGAAATCACGTTTACGCACCTGAATAAAAAATAGGCGCGTAATCTACGCGTTTTGGCCGCAAATGACAAAGGAAGATTGCGTTACAAGGCGTACAAATAATACAGAATAAAAAGGTCGCGCGTTTTGTGCGACCTTTAATAGTATCAAAACGACAGCTTCGTATCGTATTCGCGCAACATAAATAGCGCGATACACGCCGCTAACATTGGCCATGCGGCAAAGAACAACAAGTTATTAAAGGCGTCGAGGTATTGTGCAAACGAAGAAAATGTCGACATGCCATGCATTACCAGAATCACACCATATGTGAGTGTTTTCCAAAGTCCTGCCAAAAACGCCAGTGTTAACACAATTTGTAAGACACCCATGACGTTGGCAAGGGTTGTCGATAATCCGCTAATGCCGTAAAAGCCTTCGAACACGGCGACCGAGTGACTTGGGTTTACCAGCTTATCAACTGCCCAAATAAACATCACGATAAAAATACCGGCACGCAGGGTGAGTAGTGCCCATTGTAGTTTTTGCTCGAGTGATTGCGTCATTTTTGCTTCTCCAAAACTCGTGCCCAACGGGCACGAGAGGGTGGTGTTCGATAAGCAACTTTAGGTGCGAGTTACTCAAACTTTTTAAAAGGCCCGTCGATAGGCGTGCCAGCAATAGCATTGGTGTAGTTACTCATGGTTTTCTGAGCGAGGCCAAGCACCACATCGAGTGCATGACGTTGGCTGTAACCTGCGTTAAAGAACGTGGCAAGGTCATCTTCTGTCGCTTGTCCACGTTTCTCGAGCATCACAAGTGTGAAGTCGCGCAGAGCTCGTAATTTGCTATCGTCGAGCGCTTTTCCTGCACGAATATTGTCGGTGATTGCGTCGTCAGCACCCATTTGTTTGGCGATAGCGGTATGTGCGGGTACGCAATAGTGGCACTCATGGTAAACATTAATTGTTTGCCAAACGACCGTGAGCTCATTTTTGTCAAAGCTACTGTTCATGAACAATTCATGGCTGTCTTGGTAGGCTTTTAGTAATCCAGGCGCTTCTGCCATGACCGCATGTAAGTTAGGTAGCATGCCAAATGCTTTCTCTGAATTTTTAATGAGTGGTTTACTCTCTTCAGGAGCTGACGATGCATCGTGTAATTTAAACTCTGCCATATTCTCTCTCCAACTGTGTTGTGATTAAGCGTGTCTATGCATCTTAGGCGCTAAACCAGAGCTTAGGAAAGAATGTTCAGGTGGGTCAGTCGTTTTGGTTGTGAAAACAGTTGTTTTGAACAACAACCGGTCGCATCATCTGCCGGTTTCCCTGTAATCACTTGCAGCGATACCTGCGTAGCGTTTAAAAAATCGGCTGAATGCAGCGACTGATTGATAGCCGACTTGTTGTGCTATGGCAGTTAATGGCAACGCGGTATTGTTGAGCAACATACGGGCCCGTTGCATACGAAGCTGATCAACGAGCTTCTTTGGCGACAATCCCGTTTGTTTATGACAACGCTCCGCAAACGCACTCGGCGACAAAAACACCTGCTTTGCCATAGATTCTACGGACCAGTTCGCTGCGGGGTGTTCGATAATGGTGAACACTAAATCGCGCAGATATTTATCCTGAAGGGCCGCTAATGGACCTGTAAGCTCTTGGTGTCCGTCAATCACGGCTCGCAATAAGTGAATAGCCAGCACATCACTCAAGCGCTGTACAATCGCCGAACCGCCGGGTTCATTGCGCTTGGCCTCGGCGCGAATCATGTCAATGATCGCCTTCATTTCATGTGCCTGACGTTCGTGGCTTAGCACCAGCCATGGTGGTAGCAAACGAAACACGGTATCGGTTGTCTGAGAGGGGCTGTCAATGTCATAGCACACGACACCGTCTTGCTGGTGTTCGGGTTCACAAAAGGAAGCGAGCTCGTGTTCAGCGATATCATTCGGAACTGGGCTATAGCTAAGAAAGTGAGACACTCCTTGATTCACAAAAATAATGTCACCGGCGTTAAGCTCTAATACGCTGGGCTGCTGGGGCGACAAGCCAAACCAGCAATGACCTTCAGTGACTAGGTGCAATGCCGCTTTAGTGGGTTTATTGGCCATTAATGTCCAATCACCACAGAGTCCTGATTGAAAATGAAACTCCGTGCCTTGAGCGACTTGATTAAGCAGTAAGTCGACGCGCGCATGAATGTTTGCGAGCGGAGATGCGAGTTTGGACATGGTTAAATAACGGATGCGATGAAGATGACAGGCTCTAGTAAATCACTCAACGCGCGCTGGGTAAAGCGCTGTTGTTCGAGTAATCACGACTAGTATATAGATCGTATAAAAAAGTTACAGAGCGATTGTAAAAATAACATTTATTTTATATTGTTGCCTAAACAATAAAAAATCGACGCATTATGAAAATATTATTACCTTTAGTTCTTATAGGCACTGTGTTGGGTTTAGTACCGAGCACCGCAATCGCCGAAACCCCTCCCGTTGAACATTACGCTCATTTACCGATGGTCGCGCAACCTTCTATTTCACCTGATGGTAAACATGTTGCTGTGCTGGTCGCTAATGGCGACGGCTACAATGTAGCCGTAAGCCAATTCGGTAAAAGTGACTTGGTTACCGTCGTTGAACTTAAAGAGGGAGAGGCTCGAATTGACTGGATAGAGTGGGCAAATAATGAAAGGTTGTTGGTATCTGCGAGTTATGTTGAGTTGATTGCGGGTAGACGCTTCAAAATAGGTCGCTTATACGCTGTAAACTACGATGGCAGTGATCTGGTTGAGATTAAGCAACGCGCCTCTAAAGATGACTCTTTATCTCGGTTTAGAGATAACGCGAATGTGCTTAGCTACTTAGAAGAAGACCCCAAACACATTATTTTGCAGGGTTATAACGATCGCGAAAACTACCCAGTGGCCTACAAGGTTAATATTTACGAGAATGCCTTCGAAAAGCTATTTATTAATAGATACCAGGTATCTTCGTGGTACACCGACTCTGAGGGAAAAGTTAAACTCGGTCTCGCGTATGACGAAAATAATCCACTATTGCGTACCTTTTGGTACCGCCCCGATGAGGACCAAGAGTGGAAAAAACTGAAATCATTTGAGGTTATTAAAGACGCTGTGTTTAATCCGGTAGGGTTTGATGCAGAAAACCAGCTCGCCTACGTGCTGTCTGACTATAAAACGGGCAGACTGTCGCTGTACTCATTCGATATCGAGACCAATGAATATAAAGAGCTATTGTATACCCACCCAGAGTACGATGTGGCGTCTGTAATTGAGCGAGACGACAAAATTATTGGCGTGACTTATTTTGATGACTTCCTGCAGAAGCACTACTTTGGCGGGCAAGACGATAAACAAAGTCAGCTTATTAGTAATACCTTTAGCCAACTTGAAACCTACATTGTTTCTCGCAGTGATGATAAAACCAAGCTACTGGTATACGGCGTAACGGATGATAAGCCAGGACGTTACTATTTAGTTGATTTAGCCCAAGGTAAAGCGACGCCGTGGTATAGCGAGTATCCATACCTTGTCGAAAAGCAAAACGCGAAAGTCGAAAATTTCTCACTTAAGACCGATGACGGGCTGACTATTCATGGCTATTTAACGAAGCCAATTGATTCGTCTACGGAAGCGCCATTGATCGTTTTCCCTCATGGTGGTCCTGATGCACGTGATTACAAATATTTTAACTATGCGGTTCAATTCTTTACTAGTCGAGGATATGCCGTTCTGCAACCAAACTTCAGAGGCTCATCGGGCTATGGAAGCCGCTTTGAGGTTGCAGGTTACGAGCAGTGGGGCTTAAAGATGCAGGACGACGTCATGACTGCGGTTGATTGGGCAGTTAACCAGCCTGGCATTGATGGCGATAACATGTGTGTTGTGGGTATGAGTTATGGTGGATATGTCGCATTGACGGCAGCGCACAAGACCCCAGAGCGATTTAATTGTTTTGTCAGTATTGCCGGAATCAGCGACTTAAATCGAATGGTCGAATATGATGGTGCATTTGAGTTTCTAAGTGCCGTGCGCTCTGAAACTATTGGCGATTACAAAGACGAAGCGGATGCGACGCGCATGCGTGAAAACTCTATCATTAACCATGTTGAGAAAGTAAAACGACCTATTTTGCTGATTCATGGAGCGCTTGATACACGCGTTCGGATTGCCCAATCTGAGACGCTGTACTCGGCGTTAGACAATGCCGGTAAAGAGGTTAAGTATGTTGAGCTCGATTTCGGCTCGCACTTTTTAGACCGCGAACCTAATCGTATTAAAGCGTTCTCAGAAATTGAGACGTTCCTAGACAAGCATTTATAACGAGCAAAGGGCATTTAGGGTGACTAACCCAAATGCCCAGTCTTGACCCAGATAACGGTTTCTTCATCCACGAACGGGTGGTGAACGCTCATATGTGGGTTACGGAGCCAGGTTTCTTTCGGATAGCGACCGTGTTCATCACAAAACTCGCCGGACAACACAAATATTTCTTCGCCACCGAGGTGCCTATGAGGCTTGAATCTCTCATTGTGTGGCCATTTTACGAGTGCGACGTGTTCGGTGCCGTGACTATGCAACGGCATCACCTTGAGTCGGCCTTGACCGGCTAGCCAGTCCGTCTGCTGAGTATTAACTCTGACTGTGGCGGTATCATCCTGTTGGAACTGGTGGAGTTTTACCAATAGTACGCAACCCTCTTTACTAAAAGGGGCATGGCTACTGCCGGGCGGGTTTCTGAGATAGGTACCCGCTGGATAGTCACCATATTCGTCAGAAAATACACCTGACAGCACCAGTATTTCTTCACCCAGTGGGTGTGAGTGGGTATTAAACGATGCGCCGGGTTTATATTCAACGATACTGGTTGCGCGACCTCGCTCAGCCTCTTCTCGTTCGAGTAGTTTACGCTTCACGCCTGCTGAGGGGCTATCGATCCAATCTTGTTCTGAAGTATTAATGACAACACGTTGCTGAAAATCTAAATTTAACACAATGACTCTGCCGACTGACTAACGGGACTAAGTCAATTACGCAAAAAACATAATATATGGCTCACTTTGATTGCTAATTATATTATTTTTCATTTTTCCTGCGATGTTAAAAATATTTGACATAATAAGGCGATGAATCTAATCTTCGAGTGTTAACTATTTTTAACATGATGGGTGGGTTATGGCATTTCGTGAAAAATCAGCATGGCTGATGTTAATCATTACGTTATTGGTCGGTGGCGGTCTTACTTTTGAGGTTGTGCAGGGCTTTAATTCAACAAGCCAGTGGCCGCCAGCGGTTTCGGTCTTTACACAGTTAACGATGGGGCTCATTGTGTTGAGTATTATCGGTCAGATCGCGTTAGCGCTTGTTGATCGTAAGTCGGCGAATCGCCCCGCAGATGAACGCGAAAAAACGATTCAACAACGTGCGGATGCCTATTCTGGTATCTTATTAGGCGTACTCATTGTTTCTAGTTTAATGACGTATTTGGTGCATCAACACGGCGATCTTCTGTTTTTGATGGCATTGTTGAGTTTAGTGGTGGCGCAAGCTGCGGAGTACCTTGTAGAAATTATCGGCTATCGACGGGGTTATTAATATGTTGCCCATCGATAACTGTGTGCGTGCTTTGCGCGAACAACACGGTGGAATGACCCAGGCCGAACTTGGCGACAAGGTCAATTTAACGCGTCAGACCATTGCGGCAATTGAACAACGACGTTATTCACCCTCACTCGAAACAGCATTTCTGATAGCGCGCGTTTTTGGGCAGCGCCTTGAAGATGTGTTTTGGTTTGATGACAGTCGGTAACTGAGTTCTCTAGGTGCTAGATTTAACGCGTGATAGATCACTAACTGTTACATAAGTACGATAAGCACGGAGCGCTATATGATTATAAAGATGCTTGTTCTAACATGGGTTGCTGGCTTTACAGCTTTTTTAGGGGCTCTGTTAGCCAAGTGGGAAGGCTCGGCTGAGTCTGCTAATAAGCAAAAGTTAGTTCACGGCGTTGTCGCCATAGGTGGTGGGATACTTCTTTCCGCCGTTATGTTTGCGCTGCTGCCTGAAGCCAACAAGAACTTGCCCGTCTGGGCAGTTGCGACTGCCTTCATGGCAGGCGGGATATTGTTTTGCTGGGTCGACCAGTGGCTAGCGAAGCAGGCAAGCCAAGCGTCTCAACTACTGGCAATGTTACTCGACTTTATCCCAGAGGCACTGAGTTTGGGGGCGATGTTTGCAATCAAACCCGAGTTTGGCATGTTACTGGCGCTATTTATCGGCTTACAAAATCTTCCTGAAGGTTTTAATGCCTTTAGGGAACTCCAAGGTTCTAAGTTGTCAGAGAAAAAGCGCTTAACGGGCTTTTTCCTTGTAGCGTTTATCGGTCCTATCGCAGCACTGACTGGGCATTGGGTTCTTTCTGACTATACCGAGGCGACAGCCGTTATCATGGCAACGGCTTCAGGTGGTATTTTGTATCTGATCTTTCAAGATATTGCGCCGCAATCGACCATGCCACGTTATTGGACGCCCCCGCTAGGTGCCGTATTTGGATTTATTATTGGTTTAGTAGGTAATCAGTTACTAGGGTAAAACAAGGAAAGGTTAAGTGAAACCAAGTCAAAAAGGTCTACGCAGAATCATTAATGCGAACCGATATTCGTTTCGCGGTTTGGTCGCGGCGTTGAGAAGTGAAGCTGCATTTAGGCAAGAGTGTGCATTACTTATTATTATCATTCCAACACTATTATTTGTGCCAAGCGGACTGATAGCCAAGCTATTACTTATTATTACTTACGGCATCGTGCTTATTACAGAGCTACTTAACTCCGCCATTGAAGCGGTTGTTGATCGTATTGGTCCTGACTTCCATGAGCTGAGCGGGAAAGCAAAGGATATTGCCTCAGCAGCGGTTTTTATTTCGATTCTACTGATGTTAATTACGTGGGTGAGTATCTTGTTTTTAGCCCCGACCTAAACCGTTTAATCGAATTTATCGTAAGAACGACTTTAACAAACCGAAAGGAGTAGTTTCCATGGCCAAAGTGTTGTTGATTACAGGCGCCTCCTCGGGGATTGGCGAAGCCACCGTTAAAGAGGCGGTAAAGCAAGGTTACAAGGTTGTGGCAACCGCTCGCAGTGAGGATAAGCTGCAAGCATTGGCAAATGAGTTGGGCGCTGAGCACGTATTACCTATTGCGGCCGATGTAACGGACTATCAGCAACTGGAGCGTGTGGTACAGCAAACCGTTGATCAGTTTGGCCAACTGGATGCCGTATTTGCTAATGCGGGTAAGGGATTGAATGCTGCAGGCACTGAAAATGGCGACCCTAACGAGTGGCGCGAAATGATTGATCTTAATATCAATGCTTTACTCTATACCGCCAAACTTACTTTGCCGCACTTAAAGAAATCCACGGGTCACTTTATTATGACCGGTTCGGCAGCAGGGCGCACCGCGATTAAAGGCTCTGTTTACGGGGCAAGCAAGTGGTTTGTGCATGGCTTCGCCCAGAATTTAGCGGAAGAAATGCGCGAATGGAGCGGACGCTGTACTGTTATCGCACCAGGTATGGTCAACACCCCGTTCTTTGATGAGCCAAAGCCGGATAAATTAGACCCTCAAGATGTGGCCGACGCGGTCTTACATGCGCTTAATGCGCATCCGCGGAACTGTGTTCGCGAAGTGTTTTTAATGCCCGGGTACTAATGCCTATCAATACAGAGAAACAACCTATCGCGTGGAAGAGGCTGCTGATTTTCAGTGGCCTCTTTGTTGTATTAACGGCGCTCGGTTTTTACAGCATTCAGCAGTTTTTCCAAGGTGCTGAGCTTCAATTTGATAGTCAGTTGCTGCAACCTACGGTGCTGCTCAGTTTACTGGCGTTACTTATTGTCTATTTCGCCAGTGACGGATTGCGCCTCTACTTTACTTTAAGAGCACTGGGGTATCGGGTGCCGGCAGCGCCAATGACGCGACTGATTTTTATTAATATGTTTTTTTCCAATGTCACACCGATGGCGACCGGTGGAGGCTTTGCGCAAGTGTGGTATTTGGCGAAGCAGGGTGTGCCGGTGGGACGTGCGACGGCAGCAACCACTATTCGGACTGTGTTGGCGGTGATTTTTATCTTCACATTCACGCCGGTGTTATTGCTGACACTGCCTGCGCTCTCTGACTCAACGCTATCTAAAGGCATTGGCGGCTCGCTTGCTGTATTGGTCACCGCTTACTTAGCATTTTTTGCGATGGTGCTGTTCAAAACCCATTGGCTGATTGCGCCGATCAATGGCGTGCTTAGATTGCTCACGACAGTCAATTTAATGAGTGCACATAAATGTCGTGTGCTTGGCTTTTGGAGCAAACGTGAAATGCTCCGCTTTGCCGACAGTTTTCGAGATTATTGTAAGGGCAAGCCGCTCTATGTATGGGGTTCTGTGTTTTTCACGGTTGTCTTTTTATTAAGCCTCTTCAGTTTCCCCGCTATTTTATTATGGGGACTCGACTATACGGTGCCTTATTGGCAGTCCGTTGGTCTTTTGGTGGTGACCACCTTTGTCATGTATTTTGCACCAACCCCGGGAGCATCAGGTGTTTCTGAGGGGGTTTTCGGTTCATTTTTTGCGCAGTTTGTGCAAAGTAATCATTTATTATTAATTATCTTTAGCTGGCGCTTTATCACGATTTATTTGGGCATGCTGATTGGCATGGTGACGTTGCAGTATGAGATGTTGGCAAGTCGCAGGAAGGACGCATGAATAAAAATAAATGGCTGAAGTTACTGTTTTACGTCAATGTCGCCATTGTAGCGTTGGTTATTGGCTATAAGATTTATTTGAATTTTAGCCAGCCTGAATTTGAAGTGGTGCATAGCGATCAGGTGGCGAGTATCAGTAGTCGTTTGCAAGGTGATTCAGACTATCAGTTTGCGGTACTGGGCAATATTAACAATTCGATTGGTATCTTTGAGCAGCGGATCATTCCTGAATTAAACCAAGCTGATATCGACTTTGTTGTATCCGCTGGTAATGCGGTGAGTGGTGGTGGCGAAGATAAATATCGTGCCTTGTATGGCAGTCTGTCGCATTTGAATAAACCCTATTTGCTCACTTTTGGTGATAATGAATACGACGAATTTGGTAGCTTTCGCTACTACGAACATTTCGGCCCTCACTTTTTTAGCTTTGTAGCAGACAGCACGCGTTTTATCTTTTTGGATAGCACAGGTAAAACGCCATGGCAGTGGCAACTGCGTTGGCTGACGGATATTTTACGCGCGGATGAGTCAAAGCACCGCTTTATTTTTGTATCTCACCCGCCTGTGCAGCCTAAGAGCGAGACCTTGTTTGCGACGGATGATGACTTTTTACAGCCGCTGGGCTTTCGCTCGGGGCTATTGCAACTGGTTGAGCAGCACTCGGTTGACGCGGTATTTTCCAGTCATCTATCGATTTACGATAAGGTGATGTACAAAGGCACGCCATTTTATATTACAGGTGGCGCAGGTGGCTTAGTGCTCAATCACGATAATAGCTTCTATCACTATTTGATGGTGCATGTAACAGATGCCGGCATCGAGGTGAATGTGAATGAGCTTGAAGTCGGTCAACATCCGGTGCTCAAAATACTCGAAAGCCTCTGGTTCTTTATTTACTCGTTGCTCTACGCAGGCTACATCAACTTTATTCTTATCGTAAGCGCACTGCTACTTGTGAGCGTAAAGCTGTATCAAATGGTGTTCGTGGGTAAGTCTTATTATCCTGATTATGATATCGATCCAAAACCATGGTTAAGTAAGCCACTGAACATCGTGATGTTCACCAACAACTATTTACCGTTTATCGGCGGTGTACCTATTTCTATCGAGCGCTTAAGGGTGGGCCTGAAGCATCTCGGACATAAAATCTCGATCGTGGCACCCAAATACGCGAATGCCCGTACCGATGAAGCGCATGTTATTCGTATGCCTAATTGGTTCTCATTTGGTGAAAACAGTGAATTCCAGTTCGCGCATTTATTTTCACGTGTAGTTAGACAAAAGGTAAAAGCACTCAAGCCTGATATTATTCATGTGCATCATCCGTTTTGGATAGGCTCGCTCGGTGTTTACATGGCCAAGCGTTTGAAAGTGCCCGTGGTTTATACCTACCACACACGGCTAGAACACTATGCTCATTATGTCATGCTGCCGGGTAACTTATTTCGGAATATCATCGCGCATATTATGGTGCGCCGCTTTGCCAACAAATGCGATAGTGTCATTGTGCCGACCCAGTCGGTTGAAGAGTATTTACGAATGATTGGTGTAACGCGACCTATCTATGTGCAACCAACAGGCATTGAGTATCAGCGCTTCCAAAAAGTCAGCCGCGATAAGATTGATTCAATCAAAACATCACAGTCCATGAGTGACGACGAATGTATTTTGGTGAGTGTGGCGCGTCTCTCTGATGAGAAAAATATCGACTTCATGATAGACGCGATGGTCGATATCCGTAAGCGTGCTAATAAGCCTGTGCGCTTGCTGCAAATCGGTGAAGGGCATCAGCGCGACTATCTGCAACAGCGGATTGATGACAATGGACTGACTGATTGTGTTCAATTAGTGGGTGCCGTTCCACCTAAGGATATGCCGGAATGGTATGCGTTGGGTGACTTATTTGTGTTTGCCTCGCAGTCTGAAACCCAAGGCATGGTTATCCTTGAGGCGATGGCTGCGGGTATGCCGGTTGTTGCTGTGCGCTCGAGCGGTATAGAAGATGTCGTCGAAGATGATATTAACGGCTATAAAACGCCTGCAAAACAAGACCGTTGGAGTGAGCAAGTGGTTAAGCTCATCAATGACGATGAGCTGCGTGAGCGACTCGGTAAACAGGCGCTTAAGTTTGCTGCGGATTACTCTGTAGAGGCGTTTACTCGCCATGTTGAGTGTGTTTACGGCGAAACTTTAGCGCGATTCAATAATAAGGATAAGCGCGACTAACGATAAAATACTATAGAATCTCTATACCTTCGCATTTGTAGTGGCCAATTAACGTGTCTTGTTGCAGCACGCGGCCAGTTAGATCAAACGCGAAAAAATAGGTTTCGGTACGGTCGCCAATTTCCACGCTTTTTAGCCCGATACACTCGTTCTGTCGGCCGGGAACAAGTTTGATAGAAGATACGCCGCGCTCAGGATGACGTTGACCGACCTCAATGACTTGAATATGGGAAAAGTCCTCACTGCAAATGAACAATCGGTTGTTACCACATTCACGCTCATCATGTTCGGGGTCAAACGGTTGGTTGGATAACTTACGTGGAAAAAATAGCCATTTTTTTAGAACGGGGTGCCACTCCGCCGCCTCGTGAATAATATAACCTTCGCCAGAGACTCCTGCTGCTTCGCGTATTTTTTGATAGTTTTCGTGCCAGTTGACACTTTGCAAACCGTAGTGACGACCAATCACCTTAATCCACTCTTCTTGTGGACGTTTACCATGACTTCCGATGTAGAGGTGATTGTCTTTTAAGGTAGCCCACTCGCTTTTAAAGCCCTTGAACTCTTCGTCTCCACTGCCAGTCATCAATATCTGACGAGGAACTAACTGACTAAAGTTGCGGACCTCACATACAAGTCCCGTTCGATCATCAAAAGTAAGTAAGTGCTTACCAAACTGAACGAGTTCAGAGAACTCCGCCCCCCGATCACCTTCAGCGATCAGTGAAACTAAAGAATATTCATGGGTATCGTCTGGAGGAAGGTCATGGAAATGATATTGCACATCACCTGTAGCTGAGTCGACTTGACGAGCCACTTCATCAATCCGTAAACGTGAGTGCCAAGCCGATTGCCCATCTTCTAATTGAATTTTAGACGATTGGTCCTCATCGGTAATAATTGCAACTTGATAATGAGTCTGCTTATCGCTGTATCGTTCGAAACGTTGCCATTCTGCGGCCTTAGGTTGACTCATGACTCCTCCTTTAGAAACTCGGTTTCGTTACCGTCTGCATTTAATTGTCGGATACGCGACGGAGCACCGTCCTGATCAAAACTGACCCAGCCGATACCGGAGTGATTCCAGAGTCGCTCACCGGCATCACGGCCGGTCGGCAGCCGTGGCGACACGGCGAAACGGCGTCGTTTAGTTAGCCAGTTGAGAGGTGAACGCGGGGAGTAAAGCCACCGATTCATACGGTCGAGCCACTCTAATAATGTATTCGGGAACTCGTTTTTAACGCCACTACTGGTAATTTGCCATATCGATGATTCGGCTTTTTCGCGCCGTAACTGCACGTCGTATACAAATGAATAGTGCACGTCACCCGACAGAATCGTGAACTTTTGCGGTGTGCGTTTATGGGAAAAGATATTGAGTAGGGTATTGGCAGCACCGTTGTGCGCCATCCAGTTTTCAGCATCAACAACCAGCGGTTTACCCAACGCGGTAAACACCGTTTGGATCGCTTCTATTAGTTTCACGCCAAATATCGGTGCAGGGGACACTAAAATCACAGCCTCTTCATCCATAATTTGGTGCTGCATCTCCATTAAAGATTCCCAATCCATTAATCCCGATGGTTTGCGGATACTACGCTCACTTCGCCAGCGACGGGTGCGGGTATCGAGCACAAGAATTTTGGGTCGCGTATTAAGGCTGAACTGCCACTGCTCCCAGTCCAGCAGTTGCTCGATAAGTTGATCGTGCTCTTCTGGTTGCTCAGTTAATGGCTTTTCAAGTAATTGTGCAGTGGCATCCATAAGGGGGGTTACCACTTCGGGCTGGTTGCCCCAACCTTGAAAAATTAAATAGCCCCACAGCGCGTTGCCGACAATACGTTTTGAAAAAGGATGGTGATAGGCCGTAAGCTCCCAGGCGGCGGATAGATTCCAGTCGTCGGTTACGTCGTGATCGTCAAACATCATGTAATTGATGCTGTGGGCCATGGCACGCGCTGCTTGTGGCAATGTTTTAACGAATTCATCAATGGCTGCCTGTTCATCGGTAAAGCGTTTTTGTTGTTCTTGGTTTAACTGCGACGGCTGTTGCACTTTGATTACACGCCACGGCGTGGGTGACCAACAGAGGATATACATGGCGAAAACTTCAGCGGCCGTGATCAGATGGTTACCCGCATGTGCTGAGGTAAAAATCGGTTTTTTCACGCCACCAAAAAATTTCTCAGTCAGGGGTTCGTTGGCTTTCGTATCCGGTAGCAAAGATTGGCGGCTATAATAGCCATTTGGGTGTTGAATTAAGTCATCCAGTTGATTCAGTTGATCATCGGGCAAGGTCTCATCAGATAGCTTTAGTACATCAATTAACGCGTGTATGGATGCCAACATTGGGCCTGCGACATCATCAACGTAGACTTGATCCCCTGTGTGCAGAAGAATGCCCGCGCGTTTCGAGGGGCGATCGAGGTGTGCCTCAATCTCTTTATCAGCACGCGATAGCCCATCACGGGCGGGGTGATGAGGTCGCCGGCATGAACCATGAAGCAGCTGGTCAATCGTCTCTTTATAAACAAACTGCGGACATGTTTGCCCTGAATAAAGCAAGAAGTCGTGTTGGTCTGATAAACGCTCGTTTTCGGTGGGCCAAACTAGGTCGTAACCGATTCGTTGGTTGTGGGCAAGCGGCTGAGTAGGCTCGACCCTTATCAATATCACATAAGCATGCTTGCCAATAGCAATGACTCGGTCTGTTTGTTTGATATCGACCGGCGTCTCATCGATACTACATTCCACCTGAGGAACATGGTCACTTTTCGTGACTAGCCATAAATAAAAATGATCAGACTCAACATGCCGAACTAAGGGGCCGCAGAGTAATTGCGGTAAGTCTTTTAAGGTCGATTCATTCTGCATTTTGGCTTTATCTCAAGTTAGGCATATTCGGTCGAAATACTGTTCTATCAAAGTTTCGCAATTCAGGACAGTCTGTTAACTTAATAGTTACAAAATAACAACAAAGGAACTATCTATGAAATACGTACTCAGTGCTGTCGCTGTTAGCGTACTTGTCGCGTGCTCTCCAGCACAAAACGATTCGTCGCAAACAGCTGAAACTCAGCAAGTGGAAAAGCAACAAGCGGAGTCGATGCAAGTGAAGTACCCAGAAACACGCAAAGGGGATACCGTCGATACTTATTTCGATACGAAAGTGAAAGACCCGTATCGTTGGTTAGAAGATGATCGAAGTGCCGAAACCGAAGCGTGGGTAGAAGCGCAAAATGAGGTTACCTTCAATCATTTAGAAAAAATCCCGTTCCGCGAGAAAATTGAAAAGCGCCTGACGGAGTTGTGGAATTACGAGAAAGTCAGTGCACCATTTAAGGAGGGTGACTACACCTACTACTACAAGAACGATGGTTTGCAGAACCAATACGTGGTCTATCGTAAGAAGAACGATAGCGATGAAGAAGAAGTGTTCCTCGATCCCAATACTTTCAGCGAGGATGGAACAACGTCATTAGCACAACTGACCTTTAGTGAAGATGGAAAACTAGCAGCTTATTCGATTTCTGAGGGCGGGAGTGACTGGCGTAAGATTATTGTCATTGATGCTGAAACGAAAGAGCGTCTTGAGGATCCATTGGTTGATGTGAAGTTCAGTGGTATCTCTTGGAAAGGTAACGAAGGGTTCTACTATTCAAGCTATGATAAGCCGGAGGGTAGTGAGCTCTCGGCAAAAACTGACCAACATAAGCTGTATTACCACGAGTTAGGCACATCACAGAGCGATGACGAATTGGTATTTGGTGGTACGGACGCGCAGAAGCACCGCTATGTAGGTGGCTATGTGACAGACGACAATCAGTTTTTGGTGATCTCTGCCGCTAACTCAACATCAGGCAATAAACTCTTTATCAAAGACTTGAGCAAAGAGGATGCGCCTCTGGTCACTGTGGTTGACGACTATGACTCAGATGTGTCGGTGTTAGACAGTGAAGAAGGTAAACTCTTTATCGAGACCAATCGTGAGGCGCCTAACGGCCGTGTCGTAGTCGTTGATGCTGGAGCGCCACAAGAAGCGAATTGGAGCGACTTGATCCCTGAGACTGAGCACGTACTCAACCCAACCACCGGGGCAGGCTACATTTTCGCGGAATACATGGTGGACGCGGTCTCGCAAGTGAAGCAATTTGACTACCAAGGTAAAGAAATTCGTCAAATTGACTTACCGGGTGTCGGGAGTGCAGGTGGTTTTGGCGGTAAAGACGACGCTGAAACGTTGTACTACTCATTCACTAATTACAGCACGCCACAAACCATTTATGCTTTGAATCCAGATACGGGCGAATCAACCGTTTACGAAGAGTCCGGCGCGGATTTCGACTCCAGTAACTATGAGTCGAAGCAGGTGTTCTACACGTCTAAAGACGGTACTCAGGTGCCCATGATCATTACCTATAAAAAAGGTACGGAACTCGACGGTAGTAATCCAACGATTCTATATGGCTATGGTGGCTTTAATATCAGCTTAACGCCTTCGTTCAGCATCGCAAATGCGGCGTGGTTAGAAATGGGCGGTGTTTATGCCGTTGCTAACCTGCGCGGTGGTGGTGAGTATGGTAAGGCTTGGCACGACGCCGGTACGAAGATGCAAAAGCAGAACGTTTTTGACGACTTTATTGCTGCCGCAGAGTACTTGATTGATGAAGATTACACGTCAAAAGAAAAGCTTGCTATCCGTGGCGGTTCCAATGGTGGCTTGTTGGTTGGGGCAACGATGACACAACGTCCTGACTTGTTTGCGGTTGCTCTACCTGCCGTCGGCGTTTTGGATATGTTGCGTTATCATACCTTCACTGCTGGCGCAGGTTGGGCCTACGACTATGGTACAGCAGAGGACAGCAAAGAGATGTTCCAATACCTGCTGAACTACTCGCCCGTTCATAACGTAGAACAAGGTGTGGAGTATCCAGCAACATTGATTACTACAGGTGATCACGATGACCGTGTGGTACCTGCGCACTCATTTAAGTTTGCCGCAGAGTTGCAGGATAAAGCAGGTGGTAATGCACCGCAGCTGATCCGTATCGAAACAAACGCGGGACATGGTGCAGGCACGCCTGTATCGAAGACCATTGAGCAGTATTCGGATATTTTCGGCTTTACCCTATACCACATGGGTTATCAGTCGCTACCAAACGAATAGGAGGCGTAATGAGAGCAACATTGTTAGCTTCAATCGCTATCGCATCAGGCGCTTTATTATTAAGTGCCTGTAGTGCAGAAGAGTCACATACTCAGTGTACTTCTGCGCCACAGAGCGAATGGATGGACCAAGCTCAGTTTCAGCAAGGCCTGGAAGAGCAAGGTTATAAAATTAACGAGTTTAAAGTCACCGAAGGTCAGTGTTATGAGATCTATGGCTTTAACGCTGACGACCAAAAAGTAGAAATTTACTTTAATCCGGTTGATGGCAGCATCGTTAAACAAGAAATGGAATAAGGTACAGAGAGCGTTATGCAAATTTGGGACATCGGTATTCGTTTGTTTCATTGGAGCATAGCGCTCGTTTTTGTACTGAACTATTTCTTACTCGAGCCGGGTGAAACAGCCCATCAAATAGCTGGTTATTACGCATTTGCTTGGCTTATTTTCCGCGTTGTCTGGGGCTTTTTAGGGCCTCAACGAGCGAGGTTTAGTGACTTTCTTCCAACGCCCTCGCGCATTAAAACTCACTTCACACATTTAAAACAACGTCAGTTACCTCGAGACGCCGGGCACAATCCTCTAGGTGGAGTCGTTATCTTTCTGATGATGGTGTTATTGGCGTATCAAGCGACGACAGGATTTATGCTTGAGGAAGTGGACGCTTTTTATGGTAGTAGTGCGCTAGAGTATTTACACGAGCTGGGTGCGCACACTTTGTTTGCTTTAGTCTGTTTGCACGTCGTTGCTGTTATCTTTATACAATGGTGGGGGCGCATTCAATTAATACGCCCAATGATCACAGGTCGGCGCGACTAAGCGTTCTGTGCTATTGACTGAATCTTAGCGACAATCGCTTTAAGCCCATTACCACGGGTCGGCGTAATGTGATTTTCTAAATCCAGTTCTTTGAAGTAACCATCAATATCAAACGCTAAAATTTGCTCAGGTGTCTTATTGTGAAATGCCGCTAATACGAGTGTCAGTAAGCCTTGTACGATGACTGCGTCACTGTCCACTTGAAACAGTAAACGGCCGTCTTTTTGCTCAGCAATGAGCCACACGTTACTTTGACAACCCCGCACGATAAACTCGTCTTTACGAAGCGCCTCTGGGAGACCCGGCAAGCCCTTACCGAGGTCGATAATATACTGGTAGCGTTGCTCCCAATCATCTAAAAACTCGAGATCTTCAATGATTTCGTCAGTGCTGGGTAGATTCATCTTCAAGTCGACCTTTATTGATTGCAAACAATTAAAAGAATACGCCTGCTTCAAGCTGTGCTTCTTCGGACATCATGTCGCGCGACCACGGTGGATCAAATACCAAATTGACTTCAACTTTCTTCACATGGGGCACTAAACTTAGGCGATACTCGACATCACCGACGAGCACTGGGCCCATACCGCAACCGGGCGCCGTTAGCGTCATATCAATATCAATGCGTTGCGCATCTTGATCGATGTTGACGGCATAAATCAGCCCTAATGAGACTAAATTGATAGGGATCTCTGGATCGAAAATAGTCTCGAGTGCTTCCCATACTTGGGACTCACTAATCTGGCCATCAGCAGGCGGTTCGAAGTTAAGCGTCTGCGGCTTACGACCAATCGCATCGGCGTCTGTGCCGTCAATGCGCAACATGTTACCCATCCAAGTCACGGTGTAGTTGCCACCCAAGTCTTGGGTTATGTTGACGAATTCGCCTTTAGGAATAACCTTAATTTCGCCCGAGGGTACTTTGCGACATTTGACTTCGCGTTGGGTGGTGACCATTTTTTGTTGCATGAATCAGTACCTATTCCTGCACGCTGAAGCTTTCACCACAGCCACACTCATTAACCACATTGGGATTATTGAACTTCACCACACCATTAATGCCTTCTTTAACGTAATCAATTTCGGTATTACGAAGGACATCAACGGCATCTTTAGCAATCGCCACGGTGAGTGTGTCGTTAACTTGCACCAGTTCATCATCAGCCTCAGCTTCAGGAACCGCATTCAACACGTATGCATAGCCAGTACAACCGCTCATCTTGGTCGACAAGCGCAGTATCGCGCCAGGTTGATCAGCTAGTTTGCCCTCAAAATGCTTAATAGCGGTTGGGGTCATGCTAATGAGTTGTTGATTAGGTACAAAAGATTCGACAGACATAATTTACCTCCTGTCGTTACGCTAACATCATTTGTGCTTTTTTGATTGCACTAAACAAGCGATCGATGTCAGCTCGCGTATTATATATTGAGAACGATGCCCGCGCGGTGCCTGGCACGCCTAGCCGTTTCATCAAAGGCTGTGCACAGTGATCGCCGGTACGGATCGCCACGCCTTGTTTATCGAGGATAAATCCAACATCCGCTGGATGAGTGCCCTCTAGCACAAAACTCATCACGCCAATTTTATTTTTCGCGGTACCGATTAAGCGCATACCCTCAATGGTACTCGCACATTCGGTGGCGTAGGTCAGCAAATCTTGCTCATGCGCTAAAATCACATCAGCATCGAACTGCTGTAACCAACGCAAAGCAGCGGCAAGACCGATAACGCCAGCGATATTGGGGGTGCCAGCTTCCAACCGATTGGGTAATTCACCCCAGGTCGCATCTTGATAGGTGACTGTGGCAATCATCTCGCCACCGACCAACCACACAGGCCAGTCTTGTAGTAATTCGTAACGGCCCCACAGCGCGCCAACACCGGTTGGACCAAATACTTTATGACCTGAGAATACGTAAAAGTCGCAGCCGATTGCCTGCACGTCAACGGCGCCATGAGCAACCCCTTGAGCCCCATCAACTAACACCAATGCGTCTACCGCCTTGGCGATTTGGGTCAGCTCTTGAACAGAATTAATGGTGCCCAACGCATTAGAAATATGCGGGAACGCCACAAACGCTGTGCGCTCAGTGACGAGACCTTTAAATGCCGTGATATCAAGTTCGCCTGTATCATTAATTGGAGCGACCTTAAGTGTGGCTCCTGCCTTTTTACAAGCTTGCTGCCAGGTGACAAGGTTGGCATGGTGTTCCATTTCGGTCACCACCACTTCATCATCGGCTTTTAAGCGCTGTGCAACGCCGTTAGCAATCAAATTAATGCCTTCGGTGGTGCCTGAAGTCCAAATGACCTCTTCGGTACGTGAAGCGTTGAGATATTGCGCAACCACTTGACGCGCTTCCTCATAACGACGCGTCGCTTTATCCGATAAAAAATGCGCGCCACGGTGAACATTCGAATTATAGGTCGAATAGTATTCAACCAATGCATCGATAACCGCCTGCGGCTTTTGCGTGGTCGCTGCGTTATCGAGATACACTAACGGCTGACCATTAGCTTGTTCTTGCAGCACCGGAAACTGGGCACGAATTTGCTCCACATTCAGGCTCATGAGCGCTCCATCATGTCTTCAAAGCGCTGCTTCAGAATAGGCTGTAACCATTCGGCTAACGCTTCATTTGGCATGTCGAAAACCATCTCTTGCACGAAACCAAAGTTGAGCATCACCAAGGCTTTTTGCTTATCAATACCACGCGTTAACAAGTAGTACAGTGCTTCTTCATCTATTTCTGCGACGGTTGCACCGTGAGCACATTGCACGTCATCGGCGTAGATTTCGAGCTCGGGCTTGGTATTAATTTGCGCTCCGCGCGATAGCAGTAGGTTGCGGTTATTCAGCTCTGCTAGTGTTTTTTGCGCATCGCGATGAATGTGGATACGACCGTTAAATACAGCTTTCGCTTTATCGCCGATGATGCCGCGCGCATTTTCTTCAGTGGTACCATTAGGCATCGCGTGCTCAATGGTACTGTGTAGATCAAAATGCTCTTTCGGTGCTAACAAGTACGCGTTATTAAATTTCGCGTGCGCATGCTCACCTGCGTGAATAATATCCACGTCTAAGCGCGTAAGTTGCGAACCATAGCCAATCAACGTGCTGTTTAAACGGCTTTTGTTCGCGAGCTTAAAGTGACTGCCGCCGACATGAATCGCTTCACCCTGATGCAGTGCAAAACGATAATGCTCTAAACGTGCATTATCAGCAATATCATACTCAGCAAAGGCGGTATTCAAGCTATGACCTGTACCACTTCCGTGCTCGATTACCGTTGCTTTAGCATTCTCGCCTAAGCGAACCAGTACACGTGTGTGCGACTCAACGTTGTCGGTTGCAAAGTTCACAACACGGATAGGGCGCTCAATGGTTGCATTAGGCGCTACGTCGATAACGATTCCCTGTGTCGCGAGTACGTCATTAACCAGCCCAAATAAATGATGGCTCGGTTTTACCTGAGTAAAGACTTGTTCAGCGGTATCCGACTTATCCCTCAACGAGCGAATGGCTAAGCCTTCAGGTAGGTCCAACGTCGCCAAATCGCTGGTTAAGCGTCCGTCAACAAATACTAAATCGAGTGCATCGAGTCCTGCAATCGCGGGAGCTTCTGCTTGCGCACTGCTCTCGGTAGACAACGACAGGTCTTCCACAGCGTGCAACGATGTGTATCGCCACGCTTCAGTGCGACGTCCAGGCCAAGATTGTTCTTTCAGCTTGGCCAGTGCCTCCGCACGTACTGGTGATAACCAATCATCAACGGCGGCGGCACGTTCAATTACGTGGGCTAACCATTGACTCATGCTTCTTCTCCCTCATCTGCTTGACCGAGCCAAGCGTAACCCGATGCTTCAACCTCTTTGGCAAGCTCTGGGCCGCCACTCTTAACGATTTTACCCTGTGCCAAAATATGCACGTAGTCGGGTTCGATGAAATCAAGTAGGCGCTGATAGTGAGTTACAACGATGAAGCTACGTTCGCCGTCACGTTGGCTATTGACGCCGTTAGCGACCACTTGTAATGCGTCAACGTCGAGTCCCGAGTCTGATTCATCGAGAATCGCCAACTTGGGCTCTAGCATGATTAACTGCATGATTTCATTGCGTTTCTTCTCACCGCCGGAAAAACCTTCGTTGACACCACGCTTGAGGAAATCGAGCGGCAAGTTGACTTGTTTGCACGCTTCTTTCGCTTTCTTCAAAAACTCCGCCGAACTCAGTTCGTCTTCGCCACGCGCTTTACGCATTGCGTTAACAGACTCTTTCATGAACTCCATGTTGCTCACGCCAGGAATCTCGACAGGGTACTGAAATGCTAAGAAGAGACCTGCTTGGGCACGTTCTTCGACTTCCATCTCGAGCAGGTTTGCGCCTTTGAAGGTCACCTCACCTTGTTCCACTTCATAGCCATCACGACCCGACAATACGTAGCCTAATGTACTTTTACCAGCACCGTTGGGGCCCATGATTGCGTGCACTTCACCTGGTTTAATCTCTAAATTAAGCCCTTTGATAATGGTTTTTTCTTCGACGCGTGCATGTAGATCTTTGATCGTAAGCATTTATTACCCCACTGAACCTTCAAGACTGATTTCAAGCAACTTACCGGCTTCCACGGCGAACTCCATCGGAAGCTCGCGGAATACTTCTTTACAGAAGCCATTCACAATCATTGAGACTGCTTTTTCAGGGTCAAGGCCTCGTTGCTGACATAAAAAGAGTTGGTCATCGCTGACCTTAGATGTTGTTGCTTCGTGTTCAACAATCGCACTCGGATTGCTGCTTTCGATATACGGGAATGTATGCGCGCCGCACTTATCGCCAATGAGTAGCGAGTCACATTCAGTGAAGTTTCGTGCGCCTTCGGCACCTGGACCCATCCGTACCAAACCACGATAAGCATTGTTACTGTAGCCTGCTGAAATACCCTTAGAGATGATGGTCGACTTGGTGTTTTTACCCAAGTGAATCATCTTAGTGCCGGTATCGGCTTGTTGTTTGCCGCGAGTGAGCGCCACTGAATAGAATTCACCGACACTGTTATCACCTTTAAGGATACAACTTGGATATTTCCACGTGACAGCAGAACCTGTTTCAACTTGCGTCCAAGAGATCTTGGCATTTTTCTCGCACAGACCACGCTTGGTAACGAAGTTGTAGATGCCGCCTTTACCGTTTTCATCGCCTGGATACCAGTTTTGTACCGTTGAATATTTGATTTCGGCATCGTCTAAGGCGACCAGCTCTACTACTGCAGCGTGCAACTGATTCTCGTCGCGTTGCGGTGCCGTGCAACCTTCGAGGTAGCTCACATAACTGCCTTCTTCGGCAACGATCAACGTACGTTCAAATTGACCTGTATTTTGCTCGTTGATGCGGAAATACGTTGAGAGCTCCATCGGGCAACGAACGCCTTTCGGGATGTACACGAAGGAACCATCGGTAAATACGGCGCTGTTGAGTGCAGCGAAGTAGTTATCGCCACGCGGTACTACAGTGCCAAGATATTTTTTTACCAAGTCGGGATACTTGTGCAGTGCTTCGGAAATTGGGCAGAAGATAACACCGGCTTCCTCGAGTTTCTCGCGGAAGGTGGTGACCACGGAAACAGAATCAAACACAGCATCAACGGCCACGCCCGCAAGCATCTCTTGCTCATGCAAAGGAATCCCGAGTTTTTCATAGGTACGCAATAACTCAGGGTCTACTTCGTCCAATGATTTCGGTTTGTCTTTCATCGACTTAGGCGCTGAGTAATAGGAAATATCTTGATAGTCGATCTTTGGATAATCCACGTGCGCCCACTCGGGCTCAGTTAGTTTGAGCCAAGTTCGGTAGGCTTTTAATCGCCACTCAAGCATCCACTCAGGTTCACCTTTAATGGCCGACAGGCGGCGGATGACGTCCTCATCCAACCCTGCGGGAAAGGTTTCTGATTCGACTTCTGAGACAAAGCCCGCATCGTATTTCCGTGCGAGTGCCTGATCAATTTGTTCGCTCATGCTTACCACCTTGCTGAACTTAAGATACCTTTATTATAAAATACCCGAGTAAAACACTCAACTTTAAACCGCCGTTCGGGCGCGTATTATATGCTTTTTTAATGCACAAGTCTTTGCTGGGATCAGTGGATGATCGTGAAAGGATCGATTGTGGTGAGAGAAGACACAAAAAAGCCGGCGAAAGTGCCGGCTTTGTTTCGATATTTTAAATAAGTTACTTATTGATATCCGTTAAGCGTAGATATGGACGCAGTGTTTCATAGCCTTGCGGAAATTTCTTCTGAGCGTCTTCTTCCGATACCGTCGGACGGATAATCACGCGGTCGCCAGGCACCCAATCAGCGGGGCATGCGACTTCTTGTGAGTCAGTGGTCTGTAATGCGTCGATGACACGCAGAATTTCCGCAAAATTACGGCCTACCGTCATCGGGTAAGTCATGGTTAGACGAATTTTCTGCTCAGGATCGATAATAAATACTGAACGAACTGTTGCTGTTTGGCTTTCACCAGGATGGATCATATCGTAAAGTTCAGCCACTTTACGCTCTTGGTCTGCAACGATAGGAAACTCCAACAAGGTGTTTTGTGTATCGTTGACGTCGTTAATCCAGCCGTTATGGGCCTCAACTGTATCGGTTGAGAGGCCAAGAGGCTTGACGTTGCGCTTGGCAAATTCAGGCGCAAGCTGTGACGTGCGACCCATTTCGGTCGTACACACTGGAGTGTAGTCCGCCGGATGACTGAAGAAGAATACCCAAGAGCCTTTTGCCCAATCGTGAAAATCGATTTTGCCTTGGGTGGTTTCAATCTCAAAATTTGGAGCTTTATCGCCAATTCGTAAACCCATCTCTATTCTCCTTACGTTAAATGGTGCATTCACTACAAATATCGTTGATCGGTAGTTGTGCAAAGCTATTGGCCAGCAATGTTCGCGCAGTTTGTTGGCAGTAATAGCGACGTGTCACATGTGTGTGTGAGCGTAAACGCCCTTTAAGTACATTATTACCGACATCGGTCAATAACGGATTGTTGGGATCCGCAGATGGTCCTGATGCGCGTGCTTTCAGTTCGTCAGGTAATGATAGTACAGGCACAGTGGCAGATAACTGAGCGGCCATAAAAAAAGCAATTGAATAACGCTCGACACCTTGCTTTGGACTTTCAACTTTGTGATTAGTTGCCTTTAAAAAGCCATTAGATGCAAGTTCTAGTAGTTCACCAATATTAACCACGAAGGCACCGGGAATAGGCGCCACATCAACCCACTGAGCGTCATGCTCTACTTTGAGCCCGCTTTGGGCATCTTGCATGACCAATGTTAGGTAACCTGGGTCCTTGTGCGCTCCCACACCTTGTTGCGGATTTTGCTGACCAGGATAGCGTATGAGCTTGGCATGGGTGTATGGTTGCGTACCAATGGTATGGTCCAACGCATTAGCATCAACCCCTAGCGATAAACATAATTTCTGCAACAGGTTTACGGTGATATCACTTAATCGGTGTTGCAGTGTTGTCAGAGTCGGTTTTAACGCCGGCATACTGGTTGGCCATAGATTAGGCCCAATCAGCTTTTGCCAAGGTTGCGACAATGCAGATTCAGGAATTGCCTGTTCTTCGTTCATCCAGTCAAACTGCTCACGCGCATCGAGTCGACCCGCAGTCATCTCACTGCCCATCGCGTTATAGCCACGAAAATGCGGTGAGTGAATCATATCGACTGCCTGTTTGTGTTGCGCAGAGAGTTGAAAAAACTCACGGCTTAGCCGCAAATAGTTTTGCTGACTCTCGTGACTGATACCGTGATCAACTAAATAAAAGAATCCTACATCGCTTGCCGCGCGCCGGAGTTGGGCTAAACCGGCTGCAGATTCGAGCTGAGTCATTGATATGATAGGTAAAGTGGCTGCAGTCATAAGCGCCTCCCTGAAACTTGATGACGCTCAATATATGACGCACGGTATACTTTATAAACTAACGAATGTTTCTATATTAGATTGAAACGCTATATTCGCTGCTATATTCTGCTTAAGTGAATACCAAATAAAATAGTTATCAGTAAAAGGAACGAGCGTTCTGATGTATACCTCGCCAAAGCCACCTGAATCGCTGTACGTGAAAAAGCTATTGTCGATGATTGAAGCGACGCAGGCTGGCACGTGGGAGTGGAACGTACAAACCGGCGAATGCCGCTTTAACGAGCGTTGGGCAGAGATTATCGGTTATCAACTGGATGAGCTGACACCGAGTATCGACAGTTGGCTCCAACACTCGCATCCAGAAGACCTCGTTTTATCCAATCAGCGACTTGAAGAGCACTTTGCAGGTCGCTCGCCATTTTATGAGTGTGAAGCGCGAATGCGCCACAAGGATGGGCATTGGGTTTGGGTTCGTGATTCGGGACGGTGTGAAACGTGGACTGCCGATGGTAAGCCTGAGTGGGTCATAGGAAGCCATATTGAAATTACCCACCTGGTTGAGTTGCGTCATCGCTTTTCGACGATTGCTTCGTTAATTCCAGGTGTCGTTTATGAGTTTCAGCAGTTCGAAGATGGTCGGACACGGTTCCCATACGCCAGCGCAGGCATTAAAGAAATTTACGGTGTCGACCCCGAGCACGTCATCGAGGATGCATCAGCCGTGTTTGAAACGCTTCACCCTGATGATATGCCTCACATTATGGAAACTATCGCACAATCGCGTGCCAATATGAGCGACTGGGTCTGTGAATACCGCGTGGTTGTCAATGGCAAGGAGCGTTGGGTATTTGGCCACGCTCGACCGGTGTATAAAACGAACGATTCGATTAGCTGGTACGGCATGATTGTCGATATTTCTGAGCGCAAAATGATGGAGCTTGAGCTCGAGCGCAGTCGGCGTAATTTAAAACAAGCGCAAGCATTAACTAAACTCGGTCACTGGGAAGCCAACCTGAATAATAGAACAATCTACTGGTCAGATATGATCTATACCATCTTAGGTTGGCGCGAAAAGCCAGACAGTGGCGACTTTCACTTTTTTCGAGACAGAACCCACCCCGATGACCTCGATCAAATTATAATAGCCGAACGTGAATTAAAACCGGGCCACACTGTCGATATTCAGCATCGCGTTCAACACATGGATGGACACTATTTGTGGGTGAGGCAGATCGTGGAAATGGAAGCTAACGGTGAAATGGTTTTAGGCACACTAAGGGATATTACCGAAGAAAAAGAACTCGAGTTGAGACTGAAAGAACAAGCAGAACGTGACCCACTCACCGGCGCTTATAATCGACGCTTCTTTACCGAGGCTTTAGAAACGCTGGTGTATCGAAGTGAGCGCTATGAAGAATCCTTGGCGATCGTCACGTTTGATATCGATCATTTTAAGCGAATTAATGATAACTTTGGTCACGAAGCAGGTGACCGTGTATTAATTGAGCTGGTGCAGACGCTCGGCCGACTGGTACGAGAAAGCGATATCTTTGCGCGTACTGGCGGTGAGGAGTTTTCGCTGTTGTTACCCAATCAGACGTTGCAACAAGCAACTCATACGGCTGAGCGATTCCGCGCCGCTTTAGAGGCGTTAGTGATTCGATCTGAGGGCAATGAAATTAAAATTACAGCGTCGTTTGGCGTTGCCATTCATCGCAACGGCGCGACGCATAATGAAGTACTGCGCCACGCTGACAAAGCGCTGTACGCCGCTAAAAGTTGCGGACGTAACTGTGTGATGAGTTAAGCTACACGGGGTTTGAGTTGTTTGATGCTCGCCTGACTATTAAGCCATGAAGGTACGTCTAATAGCTCCCAGTCGCCATTTTCGTGTTCAACGATAGCGCTACAGGAATCTTGCCAGTCACCGGTATTTAAATAATGCGTATTATTAAAATGACGATCGGCGGGTACATGGATATGTCCGCATATGACACCGTCATAACCCTTACGCTCAGCGTAGGCGGTGGCAGCAAGTTGGTAACGGTGAACATATTTCAATGCTTGCGAAGAACGCGACTTCACTGCTTTGGCTAAGCTCCAATAGACGTAACCCTTGCGAGAGCGCCAACGATTAAAGCGACGGTTAATTTTAAGCAAGCCCTCATAGATGGTATCACCAACCCAATTGAGCAGGCGATGGCCTCGTACTTGATTATCAAACTGATCACCGTGCATTACAATGTAGCGGCTACCGTTAAGTGCCCAGTAATCATAGGTATTGGTCAGTTGGATATTAACGATGCCCTTATCAAACGGGTAGTCATCGAGCAGTTGGCGTAAACCGCCATCGTGATTGCCGGTAATATAAACAACCTGCACGCCTTCTTGCGCCTGCTTGAGCAGTTTGCGAATCACTTTAATATGCGATTCATCTAATCCTTGGCCTTTGCTACGAATCGCCCATAAATCAATAATATCACCCACTAAAACTAGCTTCTTAAAGCGAACATGCTTTAAAAACTCGAGCAGCAGCTCACAATGACTGGTGGATGAACCTAGGTGAATATCAGAAAGAAACAGCGTGTTGACCGATGGCTTGTGTTTGCTCATGTTCAGCCTCCCGATGATGAACGCTGAAAAAATAGCCCGTAAAGATGACAACCCGTTTAATAGCTCATGACAAATCTGTGAATAAAATAGACCGTTCAGCTCTGGCTGTGTAAAATCTGGTGCGTTTTATGAACTGATTTGTAAGGTAAGAGAGACTATTATGGGCCGCGCCTATCAAAACCGAAAAGAATCCATTGCAAAAACAGCGACCGCAAAGAGCCGCGTATACAGTCGCTTTGGTCGCGAAATTTATGTCTGTGCAAAACAAAGTGGGCCCGACCCTGATGCGAATTTGGCATTGCGGAGCTTGATTGATCGCGCCAAAAAGGAGCAGGTCCCGTCTCACGTGATTGATAAAGCGCTTGATAAAGCGCAGGGTGGTGCGGGTGAGGACTTCTCACCGGCTCGCTACGAGGGATATGGCCCCAGTAACTGTATGGTTATTGTCGAGTGTCTTACGGATAATCCGAACCGCACGTTTGGTGAGGTGCGCAATTGCTTCACTAAAAGCAAATGTAAGATCGGCGAACAGGGCAGTGTCATGCACTCGTTTGAACATTGTGCGATTTTTGCGTTCAAGCATGATAACGAAGATGACGTACTCGAGGCATTGATGGACGCTGATGTCGATGTAGGCGACGTGGAGTTTGATGACGGTGTTGTTACCGTGTTCGCTCCGCATACTGAGTATGCAGCTGCGCGGCAGGCATTAACCGCAGCCTTTGCGGATATTGACTTTGATACGGACGAAATTCAATTTGTCCCCCATGTCACCACCGCAATTGCGGAAGATGATATGCCGATGTTTGAGCGTTTGATGGATATGCTTAACGACTGTGATGATGTGCAAAACATCTATCACAATGCTGAGGTATAGAAGACTCTGTTGATACAGGTCAAGCCTCGCTGATCTCAAACTCGTTATGCTTCATGGGTCATCTAAAAGTAGGAGTGACTCATGAAGCGTTTAACTTCCGCCGTTGCACTTGCAACACTGTTCGCCGCATCGTTTGCCCAAGCGCAAGACTTCTCAATTAATGTGGGTGCTATTTCAGTGATTCCTGATGATAGTAGCAGCTCATTAAACACGGTAGAGCAAGTAGCTGGACTACCTGCTAATTCAACCGGTGTCGCCGTAAACACCAACACCCAACTCGGTCTCACTTTTGACTATCAGTGGGAAAATGGTTGGGGGCTTGAATTGGTGGCAGCGACGCCGTTCTCTCACGATATTTACGGTTCGGGCACTTTGAGCGGCTTATCTATCGGTAAGACCAAACATTTACCGCCAACGTTATTTGTTCAATATCATTGGGATACGGGTGTTCAAGGACTTGAGCCCTTTGTTGGCTTAGGTGTTAACTACACCACGTTTTTCGATGATCAGGCATCGAGCGAGCTAACCCAAACGTTACAAACACTCGGCGTAGCGAGCGCTGATGACTCCGTAGATTTGGCGTTATCCAATTCTTGGGGCGCGGCAATACAAGCGGGTGTGAACTGGCAGATCTCAGAGCGTTGGGGTGCGCAGTTAATGGTGAGCCATATCGACATTGATACTACAGCGTCAGTTCGTTTAAACGGCAGTACAATTGAGCAGACGGATGTAGCAATTGACCCCTACGTGGCGATGATTGCTCTACGTTATACCTTCTAGTTGTCATTTTACTGTCATACTGTAATCGCTTGGTCGCGCTATTCTGTATATTAAATAGATAAGCGGCCAGGCGTTTTTGTATGAAGTTCTATTTTAAAGAGTTGAGTTGGCTTTCGTTTAACGAGCGCGTGCTTCAAGAAGCCAATGACGAGGAAGTGCCCGTTATTGAACGAGTAAGATTCCTCGGTATATTTTCCTCTAACATGGACGAGTTTTTTCAGGTCCGTGTCGCCGATGTGCGCCGACGAATTTTCTTTGCACAAACCGATGCACAGCGAAAAGACAGCGAGCGATTACTGCATCTCATCCAACAAAAAGTAGTGCAGTTACAGGAACAGTTCGAGCTGATTCACCGTAAAGTGATAAAAGCGTTGCGGGCTGAAAACATTATTTGGGCTTCGGGTGAGCAGGTTACAGAAGACGAAAAGGCAGGCTTACGGGAATATTTTGATAACAAAATAAAGCCGCAAATTGTGCCTATCCTCATCAATGATACGACCGATTTGGTTAAAGTCATAAACGAAGATAAAACTTACTTATTGGCGCAATTGCAACAGTCAGGTCAACGTAAGTACGCTGCGGTGCAAATCCCCTCTCATGAATTATCGCGTTTTGTTATTTTGCCTAAAAAGCGTGATAGCAAGCTACGTAAAGTACTATTCCTTGATGATGTTGTATTACTCAATTTGGCCAGCCTATTTAAAGGTATCGTGCCGTTTCAGTCTATTATTGCCTTTTCTTTCAAAATGACGCGTGATGCAGAGTACCGTCCCTCTGATGATATTGAGCAGAGCTTACTTGAACGTATGGAAGAAGGCTTAAAACAGCGGGAAAAAGCCGACCCGGTAAGGCTTGTGTATGATCGGGCAATGCCGATTCACATGTTGAACCTGTTGAGTAAGAAACTACATCTTAATCAGTACGATGCCATGGTTGCGGGCGGGCGCTATCGCAATACGAAAGACTTTTTAAGCTTTAAAAACTTAGGCGGTAAAAAGCTCGAGCATCCACCAATTCCTGCACTCAAGCATCCTCGTTTTGAGTTGGCGGATAATGTATTTGATGCGATTAAGCGTAACGACATTTTGCTCTATTATCCGTATCACCGGTTTGCCCACTTTACTGAGGTGATCCGGCAGTCCTGTTATGACCCCCATGTATTAAAAATTCATATGTGTATTTACCGTGTCGCGCCTAATTCTCGGATTATTCATTCATTGATGGATGCGGTGCAAAACGGAAAGAAAGTCACCGTGATGGTGGAGTTGCAAGCGCGCTTTGATGAAGAGGCGAATATAGAATGGGCGAAGGAGCTGACTGAATCCGGTGTGAAAGTGATTTTCGGTCTACAAGGACTCAAGGTTCATTCGAAGTTATTGTTGATACATCGGCAGGAGGAGCATGCTATTCGTCGTTATGGTGTTATTGGGACGGGGAATTTTCATGAAAAAACAGCAAAACTCTATACCGACTTTAGCTTATTTACGTGTCACCCTGAAATCTGCTCAGATATTGAGAATGTGTTTAACTACCTTGAGCAACCGTATCGTTTTTACCCGTGGCATCAGTTACTAGTGGCGCCTAATAATTTGCGTACGCGAATTAATGAACTCATTGAGCGGGAAATTAATCATGCGAAAAATGGTAGACCTGCGGAAATTTTCCTAAAGCTGAACAATCTGGTTGATAATGCGCTGATCGTACAACTATACCGAGCGAGTCGTGCAGGCGTAAAAATTCGTTGCATTGTGCGCGGAATGTGTACGTTACGACCCAATGTACCTCAGCTCAGCGAAAATATCGAAGTGATCAGTATTATTGATCGGTTTTTAGAGCATGCGCGTGTGTATATCTTTGGCAATGATGGTGATACAAAGGTCTTTATTTCGTCGGCTGATTTGATGACACGTAACGTTGATCATCGGGTTGAGGTCGCATGCCCAATATACGATCACGCTGCACAACAGGATATACTGGCTATTATGGATATGCAGTGGAACGACAATATCAAAGCGCGTCGTATCGATGCCGAACAAGTAAATGAATATGTCACGCCAGTGTCTGAGCGCGACCAGATCCCTCGTCGTAAGCGGTTAAGGTCACAACTAAAAATACATGAATACTTCAAACGAAGAACTTATGACTGAAACTACTCACTCTGATTGGTTGAAATCAGATAACCGTGAGCACTTGGCAGCGCTTGATTTGGGCTCTAACAGCTTTCACTTGATCATTGGTCGGGTAATTGAAGGACAAATACAACCGATACATAAGTTCAAGCAACGTGTGTCTTTGGCTGAAGGATTAGTGAATAAAGGCATTAGCGTTGAGGCATTTGAGCGTGGTTTAGATGCGCTGTCTCAATTTGCCATGCATTTGAGGGACTTCAGTCCGGAGCGGGTGCGTGTTGTGGCGACTCACACCTTACGTGAAGCAAACAATCGTAAAAAGTTTATTCATGCTGCACGACAGTTATTGCCGTTTCCGATCGAAGTCATTTCAGGTCGTGAAGAAGCCCGTCTTATCTATTTGGGCGTGGCGCAAGCGGTTCCGTTTCGTGGCGTACGGCTGATTATTGATATTGGCGGTGGTAGTACTGAATTTGCCGTCGGTCAGGGTGAGATACCCGAGATATTGCTATCAAAAAGTTTTGGTAGTTTAGTGGTTTCGGAGCGTTTTTTTGCGAAAGGCAAGATTACTGAAAAGCGCTTTCACAAAGCGATTCTTAGCGTTAAACAAGAGCTTGAGCCATTTAGTAAGCAGCTCAAGCGTGCTCACACAGAACAAGTGTTGGGCACTTCTGGTACCATCAAGGCGCTAGCCAAGTGGATTAACCCAAATGCCGATGGCGATTTAACGATAACACTGCACCAGTTGCATCAGTTGCGCGACAAGTTGCTGTCGTTAAAAAATGTAGCACAGATCGATCCGACAGAGGTCGAGGCACAACGGATACCGTCAATTGTCGGTGGGTTAGCGGTACTGATAGCCGTGTGTGAAGAACTTAATATTGACCGCTTAAGTCCAGTGGATGCGGCACTCCGTGAAGGCGTGTTATTTGAACTCGCAGAACAGGCGGTTTTTCACAAAGACATTCGTTATAAAACTATTCAAAGTATGGCTGCGCGCTATCAAGTGGATGATGCTCAAGCGCAACGAGTATGGGCTTCGGTCGAATGCATTTTGCAGGGACTCGGTAAAGCCTGGCAACTGAATACACCTGACATCAAACTTTTGCTCGCTGGCGCGAGTGGCTTGCATGAGGTGGGCATGAACATAAGCTCAAGCGGTATTCAAAAGCACTCGGGCTATATTCTCTCGAACGCTTATATGCCAGGCTTTAGCTCAGATGAGCAGCGCGTGCTCGCCTTGTTGTGTCGCTATTTCCGTAAGAAGATTATTGTCGATGACTTGTCCGAATTTGCTCAGTTTGACCACCTTACCGTTGCTCGCATGATTGTGGTGGTTCGATTGGCGGTATTACTCAACGCGAGTCGACAGACGCATAACGTGTTGCACTCGGTCAAGTTAAAAGGCTCGACATTATTATTGAAGCTACAAGGACCGTTGGCAAAAAGCGCGATACTGGAAGCGGATATCGCTCGCGAGAATAAATATTTAAGTGTGCTCGGGTATCAGTTGAGCACTGACTAATGCCGCTTTGGTTCATGGGGCAGATCAAGTCTTTAGGCAAGACTTGATCCTGATCAACTCATTAGCGTCATAAATTAGATAACGTGCATTCAGAAATGCTACCAGTAGGGTAGTTATGTAAGCCAATTTTCGGAGGGCTTGTGCACGCACTCGTTTCAGTCACCAAACCAATCCAACTTTTCTTTAATGGCCTGCGTTTCAGGAATAAATTTATTGTCACCGGCAGCTTGTTGTTTTTGCCTGTTATCGTGCTCAGTTTATTAATGATGTGGGACTCTTACCAACGCCAGCAAGCGGCGCTTAATGGTCATGCGATCGATGTGAGTGATCCCACACAAGTTATTTTATGGAATGCGGTTATGCTCGCTGGCATGGTTTTGGTACAACTCATTATCTTCACGGCCATGTATACCGGAATTAAACGCTCGCTGGGCGAGGCTAACCGAATATCAAGCGCATTGGCCAATGGCGATCTTAATAATACCGCACAACTTAAGGGCAGTGACGAACTGGCGTGGCTAACTGAGCGACTTAACACAATCTCTGTTGAGACAAGTTACTCGGTTCACGCAATTCGCACAGCCAGCGATGGTTTGAATCGACTCGGTACCGCTAATTATGATGCCAATAAAGCGTTAGCAGAGAAAACTAAGCAACAAGCCGATACGATGTATCAAGTTTCTTCTGCCGCTGAACAAATGACCGCTGCCATCAATGAAGTGTCTGAATCGACTCAAAGAGCGGCTACCAGCGCTCATGAAAGCCTTAATGCAGCGAGTAGTGGGCGGGAGCGCGTACAGCAATTAGCAAAACACAACATCACTTTGAGTGAGGAGATCTTGCACTCGCAATCGGTGATAAATAGTCTGTCTGAAGATAGCAAAGCCATTGGCACTATCTTGACGACCATCAATGACATTGCTGAACAAACCAATTTACTTGCGCTTAACGCGGCCATAGAGGCAGCGCGAGCGGGCGAGACAGGACGTGGCTTTGCGGTAGTCGCTGATGAAGTGCGTAAGCTTGCTCATCGAGTACAAACATCAACGGGCGAGATCCAAAGTGTGGTGGAACGTTTGGAGCAAAACACCCAACAAGCGGTGAGTAGTCTTAACAATAATGCGCAGCAAGCAGAGCGAGCGAAACTCTCCGCCGAAGAGGCTGAGGCGGCGCTCGATACCATCGTAACCTTTACTCATCAAATTACTGACCTTAATACTCAAGTGGCCTCTGCCACCGAGCAACAGGCGATGACTACCACGACCATTAAAGAAGCGATTACCACGGCAACCGATGCAGCGAAAGAAGTTGATAGCTATTCACAACATGCACTTGAAAGTGCAGCGCAGCTAACGACGCTTGGCGGTGAGATTCAATCGTTAGGTGATCGCTATTCAGTCGACGCCCAGATAATCGAGTCGCGTCTGGCGCAGCAAGAAAAGCTCATTGAATGGTCACCACAGTTTGATGTTGGTATTGAGGAGATTAACCGTCAGCACCAGCGGTTGATTTACATTGCTAATGAGTTGTACCGAATACAGCAGCGAGGTGGCGACCGCCAGGCGGTCGAACGGCTGTTGAGCTCGTTGATTAACTACACTGCGACTCATTTTAGTTACGAAGAATTGTTGATGGAGCGCCACGACTACCCCGACCTGGATGCACATAAACACAAGCATCAGCAGTTGGTGCAGCAAGTCGTTGATTTTCGGAGTCGTATCGAGCGGGGCGACCAAGTGGTAGGTGAGTTGCTCGAATTTGTGAAGCGTTGGCTATTGCAGCACATTCAGCACAGTGACAAAGCCTATCAAGCCCATCTGAATGACCGAGGGGTTCATTAACCCCTCGTCAATCTATCTACGTGGTTAAAAAGCGCTGATGCCTGTTTGACCACGGCCCAATATCAGCGCATGCACATCATGGGTACCCTCGTAGGTGTTAACTGACTCGAGGTTCATAACATGCCTTATCACGTGATACTCATCGGAAATACCATTGCCGCCGTGCATATCACGCGATTGACGAGCGATATCCAGCGCTTTACCACAATTATTACGTTTAATAAGCGATATAGCCGTTGGATTAAGTGCGTCTAAATCGAGTTGACGACCCGCTTGGAGCGCTGCGAGTAAGCCCAAGCTTATCTCCGTTTGCATGTCAGCTAATTTCTTTTGAATCAGCTGATTGGCGGCCAGCGGACGCCCAAACTGCTCACGGTCCAAGGTGTATTGACGTGCTGCATGCCAACAAAACTCGGCAGCACCCATGGCTCCCCAAGCGATACCGTATCGCGCCTTGTTGAGGCAACTGAACGGCCCCTTAAGACCGCTCACGTTGGGGAGTCGTTGCTCCTCGCTGACTTCAACATCATCCATTACAATCTCACCGGTAATCGATGCGCGTAATGAAAACTTACCTTCAATTTCGGGCGTGGATAAGCCCTTCATGCCGCGTTCTAAAATGAAGCCGACAATATCGCCGTCGCATTTAGCCCAGACAACAAACACATCAGCGATAGGTGAGTTAGTTATCCACATCTTTGAACCCGTGATGCGGTAACCGGCCTCGGTTTTTATCGCTTTAGTTCGCATACTTGCGGGATCAGAGCCCGCGTCGGGTTCAGTGAGGCCAAAACTACCGACCCATTCACCGGTTGCCAATTTGGGTAGGTATTTTTGACGTTGCTTTTCGCTGCCGAATGCGTGAATAGGGTGCATGACTAAAGATGATTGAACACTCATCGCACTGCGGTAACCGCTATCGACGCGCTCGATTTCCCGTGCGATTAAGCCATAACTGACGTGATTTACACCGGCACCGCCGTATGCTTCTGGAATGGTCGCGCCGAGTAAGCCTAACTGCCCGAGCTCTTGCATGATTTCACGGTCAAAGCGTTCTTCGCGAAATGCAGATTGGACGCGGGGCATCAGCTTAGCTTGGGCGTATTGATGAGCTGTTTTTTGTATTAACAGCTCTTCTTCAGTCAGTTGGTGGCGTAGGTTAAGTGGATCTGACCAATCAAACGCAGGTTGCGGCATGATACCTCTCTTAAATTTTAGCTCGCCATCTGTTTAAGTTCAGCTGGCGCTTGGATAAATAAAATCGACTGTTTGGTGTCGATAATATCCTTTTGTTTTAGCGAGGAAAACACGCGACTCACAGTTTCTACAGCTAAACCAAGATAGTTAGCAATGTCAGTGCGTGTCATGGGAAGTTTGAACTCATGACGCGAGAAACCGTGTTCATATAAATGATCAGATAGACCCATAATAAAGGACGCCACACGTTGCTCAGCCGTGGTGTTAACCACGTTTAGATAGTGCGTATTGCGTTGGCCAATACGGTGACTGAGGAGTCTGAGTAGGTTTTTATCAACACCTGTGAAGTTTTGTGCGAACAATCGATTTAGCTTTATTTCGCACAGCATTGAGGTTTCCATTGCCTCACAGTAGGTTACAGCAGCACCGTTGGAAATAGACTCCATGCCAATGATATCACCGGTTAAATGGAAACTGGTGATTTGTTGTTTACCCTCGCTATCGATGGTGTAGCATTTCACCGAACCACTCTTAACTGCAAATAATGAATTGAGTGGCTGGTCAGGGCTGTAAACCATGTCACGTTTGCTATAAACGTGCGGTTCACGGCTACTTTTGTCCAATTTATCAATCTCACTTGAGACAAGACCCGCAGGTACACAGATAGACTGCATACTGCATTGGTTACATTGAATTGGATTTCTCATACCTGACTCGCTTCGACGGTGATTCATGCGGCACATCTGACGTCCCCTTAACACCTGATGGTGTTGATATAGATCAGTATTAATCGTGATGCAGAGCGTAGCAAATGCCTGCTTTGCAAAACTTGATCTAGATCAAGCTGGTTATAAATTATCCGCTATCTTTATATTACACGAGAATACCGCATTTGATGAGTATTTAAATACTCATCGAAACTGCTAGCAATTGTCCTTACCAGAAGCTTACCTGCCGAGGTGATCATTAATTGATCTGCGGTGAGTTTGACTAAGCCGTCGTCAATGAAGGGTTGTAAGCGTTTGATCTCTTCATCAAAGTAACAAGCAAAGTTATCAATTGACCATTGTGTAGTGAAGGCATGAAGGTTAACTTTAAACTCACACAGTAACTTTTTAATTAAATCGCCGCGAATCTTATCCTCGAACGTTGAGTGATAGCCTTTGACAATAGGCAGTTGCTGCTTAACAAGCGCATCGTAATAATCTTTTAAGCCCTTTTCATTTTGCCAAAAATGACCGTCGATGTGAGAGATTGAAGATACGCCGAGTCCCAACACTGCGCTTTGATCTTGAGTGACATAGCCTTGAAAATTGCGGGTCAGAGTGCCCTCGCGCTGAGCGATGGCAAGCGAATCTGTTGGCTTAGCAAAGTGGTCCATGCCAATAAATTGATAATCGAGCCCAGTTAGATGCTCAATGGCTTGCTTGAACAAGGCGAGCTTTTGCTCAGCCTTGGGTAGCCAACTCGTTTTAATTTTTCGTTGCGCCGCAAAGCGCTCCGGTAAATGCGCATAATTAAAGAGCGATACACGATCGGGATTCAAACGCTCGACTAGCGCAAGCGTGTGAGCAAACCGAGTTTCGGTTTGTAGCGGCAGACCATAAATGAGATCAAAGCTAATAGACTCAAAGCCGAGAGAACGCGCATGACTGACTTGCTCTGCTACGAGCTCGAAGGACTGAGTGCGATGAATTGCGACTTGAACGTCGTTATCGAAATCTTGAATACCAAAACTTAAGCGATTAAAGCCTAAAGCACGTAATACACTGAGTTTTTCATTATCACATTGACGTGGATCGACCTCGATACTTAGCTCCTTGATGTTTTGATTCGAACTGACATCTTTGAGCAAAGCCATCAAACGTCTCAGTTGAGCTGTATTTAAAAATGTCGGTGTGCCGCCCCCGAGGTGGACGCTCGCAATATGCTTGTTAACTAATACATTACGGTAGAGCTCTAACTCCGTGCCTAGTGCATCTAGATATTCATCGGCTTTATACTGATGGCGAGTAATAATCTTGTTGCAACCGCAGTAATAGCAAAGCGAGGCGCAGAAAGGTAAATGGATATAGAGCGAAATCGGCTTTTTATAATCCGCAACAACCTTTTGACAAGTGATTGTGTCGACCTGTTCATGGAAGCTTAAAGCCGTTGGATATGAAGTATATCTGGGCCCGTGAATATTGTACTTTTTCAGCCAGTTCCAGTCCCACTGCTGCATGTTAAACCTCCGATTATCGTGATACGGCGGAAGTTTAGCAGTTAAGCACGCTCGGTATGTTTTAGCTTTTGACTTGAATCAAGGGGGGCTTAAAAACGCTCAGTGATTACTTTTGGGCTCTTCATATTCATCTAAACATGCCAGCCATACCGCGACAATTAGCAAGATACTTCCTACGGTGATTCGAAGCCACAATGGTAACGGAACCAACCAAGAAATCAGATAGCCACTCGCCATCATGATAATCGCGATAATTTTATTGCGGCGACGTATTTGTCGATGTTCGCGCCAAGCAATCAGATCGGGACCGTATTTAGGGTGGTTTAATAACCATGTTTCGAGTTGCGGCCATCCTTTACTTGCGGCCCATAACGCGACGATTAGGAAAGGAACGGTTGGCATGACCGGTAGTGCAAGACCGATAATGCCAAGCATAACAAATAGAACGGCAATACAACGCCAAATTGTGATATACATCCACTTCATGAATACGACCCAAGCGCTATGGTCGCTCGAGTGTACGCAAATCTAAAGGGCTTCACCAGCTTTCACTATCACAAAAACCGAATTGATAGCGGATAATTTTTGATAACACCCTCTTTAGCGTTCATCGCCCCGAGAATAACAAAAATGATCGAGAGTATGCCGAGAATAAATAACGGTATAAACGATAAGCCAAAGGTAATAAAACCGAGTAAAAATAGCACGATTGAGTATATTAAAGCGCTTAAAAGCCAATTAAAAATGATTCGGCCATGGGCATCAATGTATGAGTCCTCGCGCTTGAGGATCCACATTACAATGGGCACTAAAAGGCCTATGACGGGTAATACAAAGCTACAAAATTGTGCAAGGTGCATGAAGAACGCATAGGTTTTTTCATCTTCAGTGAGCTTACGCAACCCGTCAAACTCCGACTTAGACCCAAGCTCACTTTCATTATTAAGTTTCTCGCGCTGTCGGTTGTACTCATCCTCCGAGATACTGCCCTCTTCCTTTAACTGATTGAGTACCCGTAATTTTTCGTAATCCATGCTTTATCCTCATGGGTTAAAAAGGACGTTAAATATCTATCCAATACTAAAAAAAGTCGGTAAGCTAATTGCTTAAAAAAGGTACGGAAAATGCTGAAACTGACTCGTTTATCTCACCCAAAGCGCCAATCAATGTGTGGCATTATATTAGCTACGTTATTTGCTGGCCCAGCGTTTGTTAACGCAAAAGCAACAGTCAATCAGTATGATTACCAAGACTCTGTTTCAACTGTCAAGGATGTTTTAGGTTATGAAATTGGCACTAAAATCTCTTCGCCCGATGCCATATATCAGTATTTTAGAGCGCTGAGTGACAGTCATAGTGACCGTGTTAGGTTAATCGAGTACGGGCACTCATGGGAGGGACGTCCTCTCTATTTTGTTGCCGTATCGGCCCCCCAACATATTGCTGAGCTTGATAACTATGCTGCACGTATGAGCGCACTCGGTGACCCGCGTAAAACCTCTTCACGTGAGGCAGAGCAGTCGGCAAAGGGCATACCGAGTAGTGTTTGGTTATCTTATGGCGTACATGGAAACGAGATTTCATCTCCTGAAGCTGCCATGATGACGCTGTATCATCTGTTAGCAGATACATCAGCTGACACAAAAAACTGGTTAGAAAATACTGTCGTGTTTATCGATCCGTTACAAAACCCCGATGGTCGGGCTCGGTTTGTTAGTCGTTATTACGCAACTGTTGGCTTAACTCATGATGCAGACCGACGAAGTGCCGAACACAATGAACCTTGGCCACAAGGACGCTCCAACCACTACCTTTTTGATCTTAACCGTGACTGGATTGCGCTTACGCAGCCAGAAATTAAAGGTCACGTGGCGGCATTAAAAGATTATCCACCGTTGCTGTTTGTTGATTTACACGAAATGGGTGGAGACTCGAGTTACTACTTTACACCTGAAGCGCGCCCCTATAACCCCTACATCACTGAGTCACAACGCGAAATATTACATTGGGTGGGGCGCAATAACGCAGAGTGGTTCGATGATGCCGGTTATGACTACTACACTCGCGAGATATTTGATGCCTTTTACCCAGGCTATGGTGCAAGCTGGCCGCTTTATTCCGGTTCGGTGGCGATGACGTACGAAATGGCCTCGGCACGTGGTCATCGTTTTGCGCGCGAGGATGGTACGATACTGACCTATCTTGATGGCGTTGAACGCCACTTTACCAGTAGTTTGGCGACTATTGAGACAGCCAGCGTTCGTCGCGAGGCATTATTAAATCGATATCGCGATTATCGTGCGAGCGCTGTCGAACAAGGTCGGGCGAGTGACCGTAGGACCGTGGCTATTGCTGATCCAAAGAACCCGGCGGGGCAACAGCGGCTTGCAGCTTTACTGCAGGAACACGGTATTGAGGTGATGCGCAGTGAAAAGGCGCTAGAGGTGTGTGACGTAAACTACCCTAAAGGTAGTTACTTTGTTGACATGGCACAGCCGAACTATCGTTTGATTCGGGTGTTGCTAGACGAACAAATCGATATGGCTGATGATTTTGTTGAACAACAGAAGCAGCGCAAAGCTAATTTATTAGATGATCAGATTTATGACGTAACCGGCTGGTCGCTCCCGCTTATGTTTAATGTCGATGTTGCTTACTGTGATGAAGCGGTGCAATCACCCGTGGTACAGGAAGCTATTGAGCCAATAGCACCTGGGCGACTAACTAATGCAGACGCTCAGATCGGTTATATTGTGAAAGCGGGTGATATGAACTCAAGCCGGTTTATTGCTGCCGCGCTGCGCGCGGGCTTAGCGATTAAACAAAGCGAACTGGCTTTTACCCATGAGAAGGCAGGTGAATTTCCAGCCGGCAGTGTCATCTTAACGCGAGCTGAGAACGCCACGAGCGATCTAGTTACCACCCTGCAACGTTTAGCTGTTGAAACAGGCGCTCATATCATCGGGGTTGATACGAGCTGGGTGGTTAAGGGACCTAATTTTGGTTCGGAAAATGTTCAGTCGTTAACCGCGCCAAAGATTGCAATGGCATGGGATGAGCCGGTTTCATCATTAAGTGCTGGTCACACGCGTTTTGTAATTGAACGGCAAATCGGTTATCCGGTCACAGCAATACGTACGACGCAGTTAGTAAGTACCAACCTAGCAGGCATTGATGTGTTGATCCTGCCAGAGGCTCAGGCGAGCTATGCGAACTATTTTTCGCCAACAGGTCTCACGAATTTGCAAAATTGGGTCGAAAACGGTGGCGTTCTTATCACTTTGGGTAACGCAACAGGGTGGGCTGTAGAGGCTGACTTACTGTCGACACATATGGAATATGCCGCGGATTCGGCTGAGGCAGACAACGCTGATGAAAAAGCGCTTAGACCTGCCAAGGTAATCGAGTCTGCCGCGGTGTTTAAGGAGCATATCAAAGCATCCGAAAAGATGCCTGACTACGTGCCGGGCGCCTTGGTTAATGTTGAAGTCGATCAGAATCATTGGCTAACTGCAGGAATACAGAGTGAACTGGTTGCTACATTTACGGGTAATCAAGTGTTCGCTCCCCTGAGTATTGACGATGGCCGTAATTTAGCTTGGTTCGCTAACGCTGAGGCCGTATTGGCAAGTGGTCTGTTGTGGCCAGATATAAAGCAACAACTTCCGTTTAAGCCGCAATTAATGGTCGAGTCTATTGGCAAAGGGATGCTGATAGCTTATGCGCAATCGCCTACTTATCGCGCTTATATGGATGGCTGGGTTCCGTTGCTGACAAACAGTCTGTTTTTGGCACCTGCTAAAACGAAATAACGAGGTCATGGTTTAACATGGATTTGAGAAAGGTCAGCGATACGCCAAACGATTCGGCGGACGACGTTGTTAGCCAGTTTACCGGAAAAGTAGCCCATCGAATTTATTGGGGTGCCGTACTGGTAACGTTGCCGCTGACCATCATCCAAGCACTTGAGGGTAAGTGGTTAATGCTCGCCTGGCTGTGTGCATTCTTGTGCTACACATCTATAACAGCGTTGCGCGTTAAACGATTGAGTAAGCGGCGCGGGCGTCACATTATCTTTATCACGTTGTTGTGTGCAGCGGTGATGTACTCGACACTGGTTAACGGAATTCATGGCTTGTTATGGGCCTACCCGGTCATGGCGTCGATCGCATTCTTGCTCTCGTGGCGACTGGCGATCGTCGTTGCTGTCACATTCGTAATCTTATTAACCAGTGTGAGTCTATACACGATTGAACCTGATGTAGCTTGGCGCTCATTAGTGTCGCTGTTAGTGCTAATGATCCTCACGTTAACACTCGTAAGGTTGCTGACTCGTATGCAGCGACACTTCACAGAACTGGCTGTCACCGATACATTAACGGGCGTTTATAATCGCAAGCAACTGCAGACTGATCTTGAGCAGCTAGTTGCTTTAAAAGCGCGCCATGGGCGGGCCATCTCTGCAGCCCTATGTGATATTGACTACTTTAAAGATGTGAATGATAAGTATGGTCACTTTGATGGCGATCGACTACTCATCCAAGCTGCGCAACTTATTAAGTCTAACTTTAGGGCTTCTGATAAAGTGTTCCGAGTCGGTGGTGAGGAATTTGTTATTTTAATGCCTGACACGAGCCTCGCGGGCGCTACTCAGGCAGCAGAAAAGTTGCGCGAAAACTTCGCAAAGACTGACTTTGAGCTCAAGCAAGATCCGGTCAATATGACGATTTCTATTGGCGTGAGTGAGCTAGGAAAAGATGAAACTTGGCTCGACTGGTTAGAGCGCGCGGATAAATTGCTTTACCACGCAAAAGACATGGGACGAAACCAAGTCCGCAATACAGTGCAGGAGATAGCGTAATGGCACAATTTGGTGTAGTCGGCTTAGGTCGATTTGGTGCGAGAACTTCGCTCGAGTTACTGAATTTAGGGCATGAGGTGATTGGTGTTGACTCCGACGAGAAGCGCGTCGATGCGCTTGCTGATCAACTAACCCATGCAGCCATCGCGGATGTGACAGATGAGCAAGCGTTACGAGAACTCAACTTAGAAAGTTGTGACACCGTGTTGGTTGCGATCGGTGAGGACTTACAGGCCAGTCTTTTGACGGTTTTACACCTAAAAAGTATTGGTGTTGAGACGATTTGGGCAAAAGCAACGTCTAAAGAGCATCATCAAATACTGTCAAAATTAGGTGTTTCGCGGATTGTCCACCCAGAGGAAGAAATGGGTATTCGAGTCGCGCAGTCGTTGAATTACCCGATGGTCAATGAATATATGTCGCTAGGGCATAATTGGTTCTGCGTTGAAATCGCTGTCAGTGAGAACTTAGAAGGTAAAACAATTAATGATATTTTGCCTGATGATGTCGAAAACTTTCACGTTCTGTTGTTAAAGCGTCGCGACGAAGTCGTTGCCAGCCCGGACTTTTCTAGCGAATTGCAGGGTAACGAGACCATGGTTATTGCGGGTAGTTTAAAAGCGCTAAAATCCATGGCGCCTAAGTTGAAATAATATGAAACTGTGGAAGCCGTCTCTCGCATTTTTATATAAAACCTCCGCACGCACGCAGAGCAAAGCGTTTAAAGCCAGCCCCCCAGTTGTTTTAGCGACGGGCTTTGCAGTGTTAATTATACTGGGTACTTTAGCGTTGAAGTTACCCTTTGCCACGCTAGAGCCTATTACTTGGTTGCAGGCGATCTTTACGGCGACTTCTGCGGTAACTGTGACTGGCTTAGTGGTAGCAGACACGGGTGGCGACTTTACGTTGTTTGGTACCAGCGTGATAGCCGTGTTGATTCAATTAGGCGGTATTGGCTTTATGACGTTTGCCATTCTGGCAGTATCTTCATTGGGCGGTAAGATATCGATTCAACAACGGTTACTGGCTAAAGAAGCAATGAACCAAACGAGCCTAATGAATATCGTTAAAACGGCAAAGGCGGTATTGCTACTTGCCATTATCTGCGAACTGGTCGCCGCATTGGCACTGACTTTTTTGTGGTGGCCCGAAATGCCGCTACTCACAGCGTTTGGTCATGGTATATTTTACGCCATATCCGCATTTAATAACGCGGGCTTTGGACTTTCGCCAGACAGTCTTATTCCTTATGCGAGCAATTTACCCGTTAACTTAATTATCTCGTTTTTATTTATAGTGGGTGGCCTAGGCTTTTCTGTGATCACCAATATGTATGAAGGTCGACGTTGGCGTAATTTCTCGGTATATACCAAGAGTATTTTGATGACCACATTGGTGATCAATGTAGTGTCAATGTTTGTGATTTATGGATTAGAACATAACAACCCCAAAACATTGGGAGGGCTTGATGAGCTGGGTCAATGGACAGCGGCTTGGTTTCAAGCAGTCACGCCGCGTACAGCCGGCTTTAACAGCGTGGATATTGGCTCTTTGACTGATGCAAGTGCAGTATATATGTTGCTGCTCATGTTTATCGGGGGTGGGTCGATGAGTACCGCAGGCGGAATTAAGCTGGGTACTTTTATCATTTTAATGTTAGCAACTTACACCTTCATTCGTCGCCGTGAACACGTAACTCTGATGGAACGTTCTGTATCACAGGATGCGGTGATGAAAGCGCTCGCGGTCACCATGGTGACCATAGCAATGTTATTTATTGGCATATTTGTACTAATGATTCTCAACAATCTGCCGTTTATAGATATAGCGTTCGAAGTTTTATCGGCTTCAGCAACGGTAGGATTATCCAGAGGCATTACGGAGGACCTGACACCCATCAGTCAGTGCATCGTCATGTTATTGATGTTCGCGGGTCGTGTCGGACCATTGACGCTGGTGTACTTCCTGACCACGCCTAATAAGCGCAGAATTCGCTATCCACAGACCACCATACAGGTTGGTTAACAAAGAGTGGGATTGAGAGATCGTAAACATGTTGAAATCATTGAAGTTTACTCAAAAAGTTATTATTGCTGCTTCGGCTATTTTGGTACTGGTTTTAGGTATTTTTACAGCGACTAATTTTTGGCAGATGTCTGACCAAATTCGCTCTGATTTACGCACTCAAATTAATGCGATGTCAGGCTCGGTGTCGAATAATATCTCTCAATGGCTCAATGACCGCATGCGCATTGTGCGGGCCACTGCCGAGTCCTATGATCCTGATGATGAGACCGAAGAGGCTTTGCGTAAAGTCCAACAGGCGAAACGGTCGGGCGATTTTAAGAATGTTTATTATGGTCTTACCGATGGCCAGTTTATTCTCGATGATACGAGTATTGACTTACCTGACGATTACGATGCGCGCCAACGGCCATGGTATCAATTAGCTATCGAGCAAAAGCAACCGACCTACACTCAGCCGTATATTGATGTCACCACCAACGAGTTAACGATTTCAGCGGTGGTCCCTATGACGGAAAATGGTCAGCTACTGGGGGTCGCCGGTGGCGACATGATGCTTGATACCGTTTCGGCAATCGTCAATAACACTGATTTTATGGGGTTGGGCTTTGCGTTTTTGGTGAATCAACAGGGTAAAATATTAAGCCATCCGGAAACTGCGAACGTCGATAAAACGATTTCCCAGTATCTTGGTAGTAACGCACAAATTACTAAAGCGTTTGTTGACTACCCGATAAATGACCGCGAGTACATGCTTACTTTTCAACCTGTTGAAGGGATTGATGGAGTTAACTGGTACTTGGCGGTGGCTATCGATACTGAAAAAGCGTATGCCGATGTTGCCTCATTTGCGTGGTCTGCAGTCATTTACTTAGTGATCGGCATTGCTGCAGTCATTTTACTGCTTAATGCACTGCTCTCTGTGTTACTCAAGCCATTGCGTCAGCTTAATTATGCCGTTACTGACCTGGCGCGAGGAGAGGGCGACCTAACGCAACGTATTTCTGTCAAAAGTGAGGATGAATTTGGCGTAGTCGCCTCGCGCATGAATGAATTCATTGAAAAAATTCAGGTAGCGATTCTTGATGTGCGTAAGGCATCTAAACAGCTTGAAGCCAATGTTACGCAAATGGTTTCAGCCAATAACGAGTCCGTCGCGCTCGGTGATGAACAGTCGGCGCGCACCAATACGGTCGTTACTGCTATTAATGAGTTAGGCGCAAGCTCAAGTGATATATCATCTAGTGCAGGGAGCGCCTCCGAAAAAGCCACTCGGGCGACAGAGATTTCTGTGTCTGCGCGCGAGGCGCTTAAGTTCAATATGCAACAAATTACCGATTTATCGAAGCGTATGAAAGACTCAGTCGATGCCATCCATAGCCTTGATGAGAATACTCAAAACATCGGTAAGATCGTTGAAGTGATTATGGGCATCACTGAGCAAACCAACTTACTCGCACTCAACGCAGCTATCGAAGCTGCTCGTGCCGGTGAAGCAGGACGAGGCTTTGCGGTGGTAGCAGATGAGGTTCGTAGCCTCGCGCAACGCACATCGCAGTCTGCTGGGGAAATCGAGACAATGATTTCTCAAGTGCGTGAGGGCACACGCACGGTGGTGGAAATTATTAATGACAGTCAGGAAACCAGCGAGGCGTGCGTGGCAAGTGCGGACGAATCAACGCGGCATATGACAGAAATTGATGAAGTGATTGCACAAATTGATGATATGAATCATTCTGTTGCATCTGCGACACAGCAGCAAAGCCAGGTGATTCGAACACTTGACCGCGATGTAACAGATATTAATGAAATGAACGAACGCAGTCAGCAAAACTTGAAGAAAACACACCAAGCCTGTCAGACCTTGCAAGGTGAGTTTGATCGTTTAGAGTCCTTGGTAAGTAAGTTTAAATTGTCGTAACTAATTTAGGAGAAGGATTATGAAACGCGCATGGTTAATTGGCGCCCTCGCCATGTTTGGTGGCTCAGTAGTTGCCACTGCACAAGCTCAAGAAATGGCTCAGAGCGAAGCTCCACAAGACGCACAGGCTTATATCATTTCACCGCAAGATGGCGAAGTGGTTAATTCAACCTTCAAGGTTAAATTCGGCTTGTCAGGTATGGGCGTAGCGCCTGCGGGTGTTGACGTAAAAAATACGGGGCACCATCACCTATTAGTGGATATGGATTCGCTTCCGCCAATGGATCAACCTATGGGTGGCGATATCATTCACTTTGGCGGCGGTCAGACCGAAACAACGCTGACACTTGAGCCAGGCGAACACACCTTGCAAATCATTCTTGGCGATAAGAATCACGTACCACACAACCCCGCGGTTGTTTCTAAGAAAATTACTATCACTGTCAAAGGTGACTAATCAAGCTCTAGCTCTAGCTGGGTTTGTTGGTTGGGATCAGGTAAGGTTACGCTGATCCCAACTAATCTTACATGCTTACCCGCACCTCGCTGCCAAGCCTCTTCAGCTAGTTGATAAAACAAACTGGGTGAGACGAATCCATTCGCTTTAGATACTGTGGTTTGATTAAAATCAGAGAACTTAAGCTTTAAGGTTTGCGTTTTTATCGCTCGTTCACGCCAATGCTCGACTTGTAAGCGTTTTTTTAGCTGAGGTAGCAACTGCTGCTGAATATAGTCCTGTACCGTCGTTAGCTGTTGAATATCCGCTGGTAGCGTTTGTTCGACTCCAACGCTTTTACGGGTTCTATCGGTTGTAACCGGGCGCGGATCAATGCCTTGGCAACGTTGAAATAGTAGCCAGCCAGCCTTTTCTCCTAATATTTGTTGCAGTTGCGATGTGTTGGCCGTCTGAATGTGATGTCCATGAGTTAATCCATAGCGTGCAAGTGTTTCCTGACTCTTAGGTCCAACACCTGGAATTCGCTTAAGCGGTAAAGCGGCTAAATAGTCAAACACCTGCTCTGGTGGCACCACTTTCTGGCCGTTGGGCTTATTATCATCGCTGGCAATTTTTGCGACCATCTTCTGATTGGATATACCAGCAGAGCCAGTGATTCCAAGTTGGCTAATTTCCTTTCTAATAGCTTCAACAGTCAAGCTAGCGCTACCTTTAAAGGCATCGTTGTCGGTTAAATCAAGATAAAATTCGTCGATAGAAGCGGGTTCGACTAGCGGTGTATATCTCGCGAGAATCTCACGCACCTGATACGAAAGTGCCTTATATTCGGCGAAGTTTGGCTTAACAAAGATCAATTGAGGACATAGCTGTCGCGCTCGGTGTCCAGACATGGCGCTATGCACGCCGAAGCGACGGGCTAAATAATTAGCTGTCGCGACCACACCGCGATCGCCGCCACCGCCTACCGCAAAGGGTTTATTCTTGAGGCTGGGATCGCGCAGTACCTCAACAGCAGCGAAGAAAGCGTCAAGATCCAATAACGCTATTTTACGAGTCACTTCGTTCAAGTGTTTATCCTTTGAGCTTTTGTGGGTATAATCTCCGAGTACTGGGTATAGTGTACCAGCCAGATTCTTAGGAGACACTCGTGAAACGATTGACGACACTTGCACTGAAGAGCCTTTCATTCGGCTTGGCCGCCATGATCAGTTTTGGCGCCTCTGCCGCTGTTCAAGATGACATGTCAAAGGACGCTATTGCAAAACGTATTGAGCCGATTGGTAAAATCCGCGTAGCAGGCGAGAGCGCAGCTAGCGAAGCCGCGGCGAGTGGACCTCGCTCTGGTGAAGCTGTGTTCGGTCAGTATTGTACAGCGTGTCACACTTCAGGCGTGATGGGTGCGCCAAAAATTAATAATGCGGACGATTGGGAACCACGTCTTGCCCAAGGCATGGATACCGTTTTAAAACACGCGATCAATGGTTTTAACGCAATGCCTCCAAAAGGTACATGTGCTGATTGCTCTGATGATGAAATCAAAGCAGCCATTGAGTATATGACTGCAGAAATCTAATCAATTACGTGCAGTGATAAAAGAATATGAGCCATCGCAATTAGCGGTGGCTTTTTTGTATATATAAGCGGCAATTTCTTGCAACCCACTGGTTATAGTTTATACTTTACGTTTGTTAATAATTGTAACAACCCGATAAGTAAAACAATAAATAACTATAATTAGAAGTGATGGTTAGGGAGTCCCCGCATCATGGCGGCATCTAGTGGGCCGAACAATAATCAAACAGAGCTTGCTCGCGAAAACCAAAAGCTCACCAAGGTTATTGAACGCCTAAAACGGCTTACATACAGTTATCGTTCAGCAGAAGTGGTGCAGAAGGCACTCTTCCGTATTTCTGAGCTTGCAGCCTCTGCGCGCAGCATGGATAACTTTTATCAATCAGTGCACGCCATCATCGGCGAGCTAATGTATGCTCGCAACTTTTATGTTTGCTTTTACGAGCCTGAAAAGAAAGTCGTCAGCTTCGCTTACTTCGTTGATGAGTTCGACGAAAAACAAGCAATAGAGCAAATGCCAATGGAGTCTTTGGCGCGCGGGCTGACCGGCTATGTCATGCGTACGGGTCAGTCATTGCTATGCCCTCCGGAAGTGTTTCAGCAGCTAATCCAGCAAGGTGAAGTTGAAGAAATGGGATCGGCTCCTGTTGACTGGTTAGGTGTGCCGCTTATTTCAGGTAGTAATGTTATCGGTGCCATGGTGGTGCAAAGTTACCACGATAATCATCGATATGATGAAAACGATAAAGATCTTCTCACCTTCGTATCGCAACATGTCGTCAATGCACTTGAACGATTAAAGCAGAAAGAAATTCTACAAAACGAGATTGCTCACCAAACAGCTGAACTGCGCCACGCTAATGAAAGCTTGATGAAAGAGATCACGGTGCGGGAGAAGGTCGAGCAGCAAACCTCCGTACTATTCGCAATTTCTGAGCTGACCAATACATCAGAAGATATGGTGACTTTCTACGAGGCTCTGCATAACCAAATCGCGACATTGATTCATGCTGATAATTTCTACGTTGCTTTAGTTTCGCCTGATAATAAGTATATTCGCTTTCCGTACCATAAAGATGAACGCGACAATAAGGCTGAACGTCGACGTATGGGGAAGGGGCTCACAGAATACGTGATGCGTAAAGCGGAGCCTGCGTTTATTGATGCCAATGAACGCGCACTGTTAACTGAGAATAAAGAGATCAAACTGACTGAAGATACCGGCAGCGTAGCAAAGCAATGGCTGGGTAGTCCGCTTGTTTTGGATGGTAAAGCATTTGGTGTAATTGCTGTACAGACCTATGATGACGAGTTTTTATATAAACACGAAGACTTAGAGCTGTTGAACTTTGTTTCTCAGCACGTCGCTGTTGCTATCGAACGGCGCCGGGCGAATGAGGAAATTCAAAGAGTTAACCAATTTCTAGAGAAAAAAGTAGAAGAACGCACCGAAGAGCTCGTTTCTGAGATCGAACGACGCAAGAAAATTGAGGCGCGTTTATTCCACGATGCTCACCACGACAGTCTAACCGGTTTACCCAATAGGGCTTTGTTTACTGAGAGTTTGCAGCAAGCATTGGCTCATCAGCGACGTCATCCAGAACACTTTTTTGCAGTCTTATTTCTCGACCTCGATCGGTTTAAAACCATTAACGACACATTAGGTCACTCGGCGGGTGACGAGTTTCTATTGGACGTGAGTAAGCGTATCCAAACATGTGTGCGAGAAAATGACCTGGTTGCGAGACTGGGTGGCGATGAGTTTGTCATTTTATTAGACACGATGTCATCGGTTGATGACGCGCGCGAGATCGCAAAGCGAATTATCTCAAGTTTAAATGAGCCCTTTATTTTGAACGGTCACGAACATTACTCCGGAGCGAGTATTGGTATCGCTATGTGTGATGATTCGCAAGACTCGGTAGAGCGTCTACTCCGTGATGCTGATGCTGCGATGTATGAGGCTAAATCACAAGGGCGTGGGCGCTATGTGGTATTTGATAATACCATGCACCGTACGTTGGTTGAGTCGGTTAAACGTGAACGAGCGCTACGTCACGCACGCATCGACCAAGACTTTTTTGTCGAGTTTGAGACAATTGCAGACATTGCGGGTCGCCAGCAGCATGCGTCGGAAGCCTTTTTACAGTGGAATATTGAAAGTAATCGCGTTAAAACGTCAGATTACTTGGCGCTCGCCGAAAAGACGGGGCTCATTGTTAAGTTGGATCAATACCTATTGAAACGTTGTTGCGAGCACTTACTTAACTCAGGTCAAAGCGAAGAGCGTATTCATCTCAATCTATCGGTAAGGCATCTACTTAAGTCGGGTTATATTCGACAGCTCTTGAATATTGTCGAGCGATATAAAGTAAACCCCTCGCAACTGGTGTTGGAGTTTTCTGAGACTGCACTTACGCAGAATGATAAACGCTCAGTAGCGAGTTTAAGACGCCTATCACAGGCCGGTTTTAAGCTTGTGATTGATCACTTTGGTCGTGGCGCAGGACCACTACAGTTTTTATATAATTATCCATTTTCTAAACTCAAGCTCGATCAAGATTATGTCATGCGGCTAGAATCCAGTAGTCGAGCGCGTGCCATGTTGCGCCACGTTGCCACGCTCTGCGAAGAGTTAGAGATCGAATTGTATGCAGCTGGGGTTAAAACGGAATCTTTAGCGAATATATTACGTGAGTTGGGTGTTGAGTATGGGCAAGGGGCGTACGTAACAAAGTGCCTCAAATCGCCTCAACCCAAATCACGCTCGACCGTTAATGGCACGTTAAACTAAGAGGGTTTATTTAGCGCATTCTTCAGCATTTCTAGCCCTCGTTGACGAGAAGTCTCACGTTCCTCTTCACTTGGTTTATGTTTGTCGTGCTCCCAGGCAATGTCATCCTGAGGGAGTTCAAGTAAAAAGCGGCTGGGTTGTGGCTGGAAAACCTCACCAAATTGGCGCCTCTCCTTAGCCAAGGTAAAGACCAAACGCTGCTGAGCACGGGTTATTCCTACATAAGCTAAACGGCGTTCTTCCTCAATATCGTTACCATCAATACTGCTTTGGTGGGGGAGTAATCCTTCTTCCATGCCGACTAAAAAGACAAAGGGAAACTCAAGTCCTTTTGATGCATGTAAAGTCATCAGCTGTACCTGATCAAATTGCTCATCGTCCTCATTGCGGGACATCATGTCGCGTAAACACAGCTTAGCGACCGCCTGCTCAAGCGAAATGGGCTCGTATTCATCGTTACCCGCTAACATATCGGACACCCACTTATGCAACTCATAAACGTTTTTAACACGCATTTCCGCCGCCTTTGCGCTAGGACTGCTTTCAAATAGCCAGTCGTCGTAGCCAATATCTGCGAGTAAAGTGCGCACGGCAACGGCAGCACTGTCGTTATGATCGGCGTCCCGTGCAGCCTTCTTAATCATCTGTGCAAAGGTATCGACCGCATTAAAGGTTTGCGTATTCAATAAGGTTTTTAAGTGAATCGAGTCGCAAGCTTCTAATAGGCTGCAACCGAGTTGCTTAGAGAGTTCGCCAATACGCTGTACGGTTTGTGGACCAATACCTCGGCGTGGGACATTTATAATACGCAGAAACGCCGTGTCGTCGGCGGGATTTACCAACAGGCGCAGATAGGCCATGATGTCTTTGACTTCCGCCCGCGCAAAAAACGACTGCCCACCGGTGATTTTGTATGGAATTCGGTTGTTCATCAGCGCTTTCTCAAACAACCGGGATTGATGGTTGCCTCGATATAAAATCGCAAAATGATGATAAGGTGTCTTGCTTAAAAAGCGTTGCTTTACGATTTCGGCGACTACACGCTCTGCCTCATGTTCCTCGTTGCGGCCAAAAATAACCCGCAGGGATTCACCGTACTCTTTATCTGAAAATAATTTTTTCTCAAATACGTGAGGGTTATTTTCTATCAGAATATTCGCCGCTTTTAGAATACGACCGTGGGAGCGGTAATTTTGCTCCAACTTCACTACCTTCAAAGTGGGGAAGTCTTGCTGCAAAAGCGCAAGATTTTGTGGTTGCGCACCGCGCCATGAGTAAATTGACTGATCGTCGTCGCCAACCACGGTAAAGCGCGCGCGCTCACCGACCAGTAGTTTGACCAAAAGATACTGGCTTGTATTGGTGTCTTGGTACTCATCAACGAGCAAGTAGCGAAATTTCTTTTGCCAGCGAGCGCGAACGTGCTCGTTACGTTGTAATAATTGACTCGGTAAGCGAATGAGGTCATCGAAATCGACTGCATTGCATGCGAGCAAGTGTTTCTCGTATTGTGCAAAGACCGTCGCAAATTGTCGGTCATCTTCCGTCGAAGCTTGCTGCAGTGCTTGCTCTGGCGATGTCATGGCGTTTTTCCATTGACCGATACGGTGCTGACATTTTTGAATGACCGATTTATCGCCTTCCCACGCATCTTCTGTAAGACCATTGAGTAGCGCATAGGTGTCTTGATCATCGAACAAAGAAAATCCAGGCTTTAGACCGAGTGCGCTGAGCTCGCGTCGGATAATATTCAGGCCGAGCGTGTGAAACGTGGACACTGTTAAGCCGCGTGCACCACCAGCCCCCATGGTTTGGTTAACACGCTCACGCATTTCGCGCGCGGCTTTATTGGTAAACGTGACGGCAGCGATTTGACGAGCAGTGTAAATATTTTCGCGGATAAGATAAGCGATTTTTTCGGTAATTACGCGCGTTTTACCACTGCCTGCGCCCGCTAAAACGAGTAAAGGACCTTGCACATAGTGAACGGCTTGTCGCTGTCGATCGTTTAACATTATTAAGGCTCGGTTAGGAGTGGTACAATAAATCAAGAGCGGCGATTTTAGCGTACTTTTGTCTGAGCCCAAACGGTTAAATTAATTAAGGACCCCTTATGGACAACAAGACCATTGAAAACATTGCTAAACAAATTAGCGAAAGCATGCCATCGGGCGTTAAAGAATTAGCAGGTAATGTTGAGCAGCGTGTTAAGCAAACCCTGCAATCGCAACTTGCTAAACTTGATTTGGTCACTCGTGAAGAGATGGATGTTCAGCAACAACTGTTGCTGCGTCTGCGCGAGCGAGTAGAGCAATTAGAACAGCAAGTCGCTGAACAGAATAAGCAAAACGATAAGCAAGGGTAAGGGTACTGAATACGATGATTCAATGGATTAGCGGTAAAGTCGTTGAGAACTTTCAATGGAGTGACAGTGTTTTTAGCCTACGCGTAATCACTGAATCATTTGACTTTAAAGCCGGTCAGTTTGTGCGACTCGGCTTAAATGTGGGTGGCGAGCAGGTTCTACGTGCGTATTCGGTCGCCAGTGCCCCGGGCGAATCGATTCTTGATTTTGTGATCGCAAGGGTCGAAGGAGGGTTATTAAGCCCGTTGCTAGCAGAGCTTAAGCCAGGCGATGAAGTCAATATCACTCAGCCGGCAGGGGGCTTTTTTACGCTGGATGAGGTACCCGACGGCGATGATCTTTGGATGCTCTCAACAGGCACCGGTATTGGTCCCTTTATTTCAATGCTGCGCACCGAACAGCCATGGCGTCGGTTTAAACGCATTGTGCTCGTGCAAGGCGTCCGTGAAGCACAAGACCTGACCTATCGCGAATTTATCAATGAGTGTCAGCAACGTTATCCAGGGCAGCTCGTGTACCAGCCGATCGTATCTCGCGAGGCGCTACCGGAAGCATTGGCCGGCCGTATTCCTGATTTAATTGCGAGCAGTGAACTACAAGAGGCCTGTGGCATCAACTTTACCGAGCATAGTCAGGTTATGCTGTGCGGTAATCCCGATATGATTCAGTCGTCGCGTGAACAACTAAAAGCACTCGGTTTAGAAAAAAATACGCGCCGTAAACCAGGCCAAGTAACCTCAGAAAACTATTGGTAATCGTCTCGTCGACAACAAATTCTGATTAAGCTGACAGTTAAGTTACTGTTGCATCGCTATGCTCTCCTAATTTGCGAGAGAGAGCATGGCTACTGCAACTGTTTTTACCCGCGCCAGTATTGGTATTGAAGCCCCAGAAGTACGTGTAGAAGTTGATCTCGCCCGCGGATTACCGACATTCACGATTGTTGGAATGCCTGCGACATCGGTAAGAGAAGCAAGAGATCGTGTTAAATCAGCTATTCTCAATGTAGGTCTCGAATTCCCCGCGGCAACGCGTATTATCGTCAACTTAGCGCCCGCTGAAATTCCCAAGCAGGGTGCTCGTTTCGACCTGGCGATAGCCGTAGGTATTCTTGCCGCCTCGGACCAACTCGATGCTGGGCAATTAGCACAATTTGAATTCTACGGAGAACTCGCGCTAGCGGGCAATTCTCAAGCTGTGTCGGGTTTGATTCCCGCATTGATAGCCGCTAGGCAGGCACAAAGAACCGTGTTTGTTCCCTCGGCCAATGAGGCGGAAGCGGGATATGCAGCGCGGGGCAACCATTTTCTGGTACCTGATTTAGCAGCTTTGTTCGAACACTTGCAAGGACATAACACGTTAGCGCATGCGCAAACCGAGGATCAGCCAACCGATGCCGCCAACAATCTCGGCGACCTAGCTGATATTATTGGACAGGCGCAAGCAAAAAGGGCGCTGCTGATTGCCGCAGCCGGTCGTCATCATCTGCTCTTTGTCGGGCCGCCTGGAACGGGAAAAACGATGCTCGCTCAGCGCTTCTTAACTATCTTACCCGCCCCTACACACCATGAAGGCATGCAAATCGCCAGCATCAAATCATTGGTTGAGACACACCTGACCCCTCAGCAGCTTACTCAACGAAACTTGCGTATGCCTCATCATACATGCTCGGCTGCGGCGCTGGTCGGTGGCGGATCGCCGCCCAAGCCGGGTGAAGTGAGCCTTGCGCATCATGGTGTATTATTTCTTGATGAGCTGGCTGAGTTTTCTCGCTATGTACTTGATTCATTACGTGAGCCATTACAATCGGGCGAAGTCACCATAAGTCGAGCTGGGTATCAAACGACTTATCCTGCTCGCTTTCAATTAGTCGCGGCGCTTAACCCTTCGCCTTGTGGTCAATTTGATGGAACGTTAGATAGCTGCCGCTCGACACCTGACCAAATTCTTAAATATCTGAATAAATTATCGGGCCCATTGCTTGACCGGATAGATCTTCAAGTCGAGGTGCCACGAGAGACAGAGTCGCTTAGGCAGCTCGATGGGCAGCATAAGCCGACACCTACTTCACCTCAAATTCGCAAGCAAGTTGTTGAATGTCATCAACGACAAAGGCAACGACAAGGTTGTTTGAACGGTGAGTTAGCAGCACAAGGTGTATTAGAACATAGCCAACTTGGCAAGGATGACCATAGGTTTTTAGTTGAGGTGGTAGAAAAGTTGGGGCTTTCACATCGAGCATTTTATCGCACCTTGAGGCTGGCGCGCACGATTGCCGACCTCGACGATAAGGCGTCGGTGGGACGACGTCATATCGCTGAGGCGTTAAGCTATCGTTCGCTTGACCGCTTGCTAGAGCAATTAAGAAAACTCTAATTCTATTGTCTACTCATCGCGTAAAATACGTTGTATCGGGAGTGATAACTGGCGCCAAATAGCCGGAATATAACTCAGTAACACCAAAAGTAGAATCGCGACGAGGCTTAACACGAGATAATGAACCGTGAATAACTCGGCATGAAATTGTTGGAAAAACCAACTATTGATGGCAGCGATGATTATTACACCTAGAATCAAACCCGATAGCAGTTTTGTGGCCAACATGCGCGATATACTTTTAGCGACGTCGCTGACTTGGGCGCCGACCGCTTGCATAACTGCGTACAGTCGACTGCGTTGAATGACATAGGCAACGATTTGTTGATATAAACTGGTCGCGGCTAAAGCGCAAATCAATAAGGTTAAGCCAAGCAATAGTTGCGCAAGTACGAACCACTCCTCATCCTGTTGCTTTAATAGCTGTAGCAATGCGCCGTCGTTGTTAACATTGTACATATTCTCACGGCTCGCAGCTTGTTGTTGCATCAATTCAACAACCGCATCGACGTTAGTTGGTTGCGCGTACAGATATATTTCGCGCAGTAATTGGCCACTTTCTCTTAGCAGGTTATAAATCATTGGCTGAGCATTTTGATTGAGGCTCGAGTGGGGTAAGTCTTTACTCACTCCGACAATGATAATGGGTTCATCCTCAGTAAACTGATAACTCGAAGCATCTTTAACAAATAGAGTTTGTTGGAGCGCCTGTTTCGGTTGTTTGAAGCCCAGCTCGCGTGCGGCCGTTTCGTTGATAATAACCTGATTAACTTCGGCTGGATTTCGATCGCCCACAACAGGGACAGCCTCTAAAACGTTAAAATAATTATCAGAAACTGACATTATCTGAATAGGAATAGCAGAAGGTGAATCTAAGCCTTCAGTGCTTGCCTGCGTAGCACTTGGATTAGAATCAATAAAGTTATCGACGCTCATGGCGACATCAAATGGTTGATTAGCGAGCTTACTTTTCCATTCATTGAGGTTAATGACAGGGTCGGAGCTGGTTTCTCCTTGTTTATAGCTTAGTTGAATGATGTCGGTATTGACCGAAACTTGCTCAAGCTGCTGCTCTTGCGTTAGCCAAAGGCTGATAGAGCACGTAATAGCAACCAGAGCTAATGCAATCTGCACTGTCATATTGCCAGCGTTGAGCCAACGCTGTAGTCGCCCTTGTCCGTTACTTTTACTGCGCGAAAATCGGGCTTGTCGGTTGAGAGAAAGAAACGGCAGTAATCCAACTAAAATAACTACAGTCACCGTTAACAAAACGCTTAATGCAACCCCTGTGACCTTTATTTCACTACTGAGCAATGAGACCAGTACGAGCTCGGCTTCTACATGCTTTAGAATATACCAACTTAAAGCAACACCAAGCACCACCGATACGAATCCCAAAAGTGAGTTTTCAGTTAACAGTTGGCGGATTAGATCCTTGTTGGATGCGCCCACGGCTTTCCGTGTTTGAAACTCTTGCTCTCGTTGTAAATATTCAGAGAAATTGGAAGTGAGAAGATTAAATAAGCCAATAAGGAGGAAGCCAAGCGTAAGACCCAACAACATCTGCCATTGATCGATTAGCCTTTGGCGCTGTTGAGGATGAAACTGGAGGCCTTCAATTACCTTAGGGGTCCAACTCGCAGTGCCTGAAAGTAAAACAACACTACCATCGCTCGCTTCTTCTTTAGCTAACGTAATAGCCGATACATCCTCAGGCTCGTATCCGGGCTTTAACTCAGCAACGCCGTAGCGAAATGCAACCGATTCGACCAGTTGATTAATTATTTTATCTACATATTCATCAGGTGGCTTATTGGCACCAAAATTAATACCAAAGGTTGAAGCCACTTGTTGATCGGTTAAAACGATGTCTGAGACGATACCTTGAAATAACCTAAATCCTTTAGGTAAGACGCCCGCGACAGGTAGTTGCGCACCGGTAAGGCTGGCATTAATAACAAGCTCTTCAATCGGCTTAGCACCTAATGACTGCCAATATTGATAAGACAAAATGACACGTGTATCCGAGAGCTTTTTCATTACTGGGGGAAGTTCGTCCGCAAAACGATCGATAAACGATGGGGGAAGATACACCGCACCCGCATCGTCGATAGCAACGCCACTCTGATCCTTCAAACCTCGGAGTGTCCGGTTGGTCAGCGTCATCAATTCACCAATAGCTGGCGACTGTGTGAATTTATCTAAGTTGGTCTTATCGATCGGATTGAATTTACCGCTATGGGATTCTAAACCGATGGTGATATACGGCGTTGAACCAGACATCCATGGCTGTCTATCGTTAAATAACGCAGGTGCTGTAGCGATTAAATTGGCGGTAAAAGCACAAAACAGGCTGAGACATAAAATTAACGTTAGCGTCTGAAATTTACGTTTCTGCCACTGCCTGAGGGTGTAACGCAAGTTGAATAACATGTTATGCGCTCCACTGACCGTCTCTTAATTGCAAGCGGCGCTTACAACGCGCGGCGACTTTCGCATCATGGGTCACAATCAGGATTGTGGAGCCTTGTTCATGCAATGACTCAAGTACCGCTAAAATTTGCTCAGCGGTAACGCTATCGAGGTTACCTGTGGGCTCATCCGCAAGAATGAGGCTAGGGTTAGTTACTAACGCACGAGCAATAGCCACTCGTTGCTGTTGACCGCCTGATAGTTGCGTTGGGTAATTGTCTGCTTTATTTGCTATTTCAACTTGTGTTAAAGCCTTCATGGCACGTTCTTTATACTGGTGCTTATTGATCGACGGATGATAACGGAGTGGGAGCATGACGTTTTCTAAAACGGTCATGTCATTAACGAGGTTAAAGTTTTGAAAAATCCACCCCACGTGTTGATTACGCAGTGAGGCGCGTTGATATGCCGATAACGTATGGACGGGATGACCTGCTAAAGAGTATTCACCGTTGCTTTGCACGTCGAGTAAACCAATGATTGAAAGCAAGGTGGACTTACCGCTGCCCGAGGGCCCCTCCAGGGCAACAAATTCACCCTTATTGATAACCAAATCGATATTTTTTAATGCCTCAAACTGCGTCTTACCCGAGCCAAACACTTTACTCATTGCCGATGTTTCTATTAACGCCTCAGCCATTCCCGCCTCACTTATTATTTTTGTTCTAGCAACGACAAACTATGATTGTTGTCATAGTTGTTTATATCAATTATTGAGAACAATTAACAGGCGCTTCAATAATGTACTTTTCGATAGGGCACTGGCATAATCCGCGGCTTGTTTTAAGTCGCCTTTAGTTAGAACGGAAATGAGCACTATGTCGCGCAATCTTATCTCGATAGCGAGCCTTGCACTGTTGGGTTTAACCACAAGCAAGGTATCCGCAGAACAATATTGGTCGGACGCGAGCCTGACTTATTTAGATGGCCATCACTATGAAGTCGGCGATCCTGACCGACAGGTTTTGACCTTCGAGTATGTTGCGGGTTATGACTGGGGCAAACTATTTAGTTTTGCCGACCGGTTAGAATCGAGTGATGGGTTTAAGGAAACCTACATCGAAATTTCGCCTGAGTACTATATTGCTGAATTCGAAAATAGCTGGATTAAAAACCTTAGCGTATCGGGTACAGCAGAAGTGGGAGATGGATTTACTCACTATCTTTACGGTTTAGGCGTGGCATTTGATGTTCCAGGCTTTGATTTTTTAGAGCTTGATGCTTATAAGCGTAATAATGACGGATTACCTAACAACTACCAACTAACCGCATCGTGGGGAGCGCGCTTTGCCATCGCCGATACGCAATGGTTGTACGACGGCTTTATCGACTATGCTTCAGGTATCTCAGGTGTGGGGCCTGCTAATTTGAACTTTACCTCACAGCTCAAACTGGATTTAGCGCCGTATTTTAATCTCGACTCGCCGCTGTATATCGGTGTCGAATATGTGTACTGGCGCAATAAATTCTATATTGATGGTGTTAACGAACATAATCCGAATTTACTGGTTAAGTGGCACTTCTAGTGCCACTTGAATTATTAGCGTGTTTTAAATTGTGAGAGTAACTCGGCGAGGTGGCGAGCCATCTCGTTCATGTGTTGGCAATCACTATGACTGGTGCCCACAGCCGCACTGACTTCGCGTGAGAAGTCTGCAATCGACTGAATGTTTTTCGCCACATCTTGGCTGACAGAGGCCTGCTGTTCAGTCGCTGTGGCAATCTGCGTGCTCATATCTGCGGTTTGTTGGATCAACGCCACTAACGACATAAGCTGGCTGGCCGAATCGGCCACGTGCTCACTGGTAGAGAGTGCATCACCTCGACTGTGCTGCATGCGTTTGACGGCATCCGCAGCCGATTGCCGTAGTTCAGCCATTTGTTCGCGCACGCGCTCTGTGGATTCATTCGTTTTGCGTGCGAGAGTACGCACCTCATCTGCGACGACCGCAAACCCACGTCCGGCTTCACCCGCGCGAGCAGACTCAATCGCCGCATTGAGCGCAAGTAAATTAGTTTGCTCTGAAATCGCCTCAATGGTTTCGATAACGGATGATATGCCCTGTACCTTATCAGCCAATTCAGACACCGTCTGAGAGGCATGGTCGATCTCATTGGAAAGCGATTGCATGCGCTGCTCAGCCTGTTGTAACTTAGTGCGATTTTGTTGTGTGCTCTCATTCGCTGTTGCTGCCCCCGTTGCTGTTTCATTGGCATTATGGGCAATTTCTTTAACTGTGGTTTCCATTTCACTCATCGCCACAGCCACTTGGTCGGTTTTATCTTCTTGATCACTGGACAGTCGATTAATTTGCGACATTGAACGGTCGATTTCGTCCACTTTGAGATTAAGCTGCTCGTTAGTTTGACGCACCGTATCAATGATATTCCCGAGGTTATTAACAAACGCATTAAAGCCCGATGCTAATTCGCCTAATTCATCATTGGTTGCCACCTCAAGACGTTGGGTCAAATCACCGCCCTCCTGAGCCATCGAGGTGAGCCGTTGTGCAACATGTTTGATGGGCTTTACGATACGTCGCGCATAAAATGCCATGGCTAGCACGAATGACGCGCCAACTAATAGCGAAACAATAATTAGCGTCACGAGCGTGGTATAAAGCTCCCCGAAAACCTCTTGCTCGGGGAGTTCAACAATGATGCGCCATTGGGTATTGGGGAGCTCAGTACTTGCAACGATGAACGATTCACCGTTGCGCTCGGTAATCGAATGATGGAACTCACCCGGTTTGAGTAATTCATTTGCGACGGCGTCACCGACCACGTTAGCCAGTGCAACTTGCTGCGTTAAACTTGAATGAATTTGGATGTTACCCTGCTGGTTGACCAAATACGCAGTTCCATTTTCACCCACCTTATAATCAGTGATGGCCTGAGTCAGCTTTTCTAGCGACTTACCAATACCCGCAACGGCGACGACGCGATCGCCATTAACGACTTTGACATTGACAAAAATCGTCGGAATACCGGTATTCTCATCAACATCGAAATTGAGCTCAACAGAATGATTGCCATTTAAAAAGTTATAAAACCATTGATCACGGTCGTTGCTTTGGCTGACTTGTTTAAGTAGACCATCGGCGGTGTAATAGTTACTGCTCAAGTCGGATACTAAGAAGGCAGCGCTTGCCTGATTATTATTGAGCACTGAGTCGAGATGATTAACGATAGCTTGTTGTGACTCCTGAGATTCACCATTTTCCAGTGCTTCAATAAGAAAAGTGTTCTGAGCTAAGGCGGTCGATGCTTGAATTGGCTGACTAATGAGCGCTCCAATCTCGCCTCTTACTTCGCCGAGTGTGGCGGGTAATTCTTGCTCAATCACGCGTTTATTGAGCATCGTTGATATCATCAAGCCGGTTATCGTGAGATTGATGACCAACAAGGTCATCATCGCAATAGCGATGCCCAAAGTTAATTTTGACTGTAAACGCATGTGAACCCTCCTCAGCTTATGAAGGGTTTATCGGCTAGTTTAAGTCGCGCTTTAGTCTATTGTGTTTTTAGAAACTCTTCAAAAAGCTCTGCAAAGCGCTCAAGGTCGCGTCGTGTAATATCTAAATGAGTGACTAACCTCAATTTTTTTGCCGCGCCTATTTTTACTTTATTTTTCTCCATAAACCGCTGGAGAGAGCCAGCAAATTCTACTGAAGGCAAGGTCAAATACACCATATTTGTGCGTGCATCACTCACACCAATATGTGTATTAACACAGGCTTTTTGAAGGGCAACCGCAAGCCATTTGGCGTTCTCATGATCCTCCTGAATACGTTCAATATGATGATCTAAAGCGTGATCAATAGCGGCTGCCAAAATGCCGGCTTGGCGCATTCCGCCTCCGACCATCTTACGCCAGCGTCTTGCGCGTGCAATATAATCGGTTGGACCGACAAGTAACGAGCCAACCGGAGCGCCTAAACCTTTCGAGCAGCACACTGAGACAGAATCGAATGGTGCAGCTAGCTCGGCGGCAGTCAACTGGGTTGCTGCCATTGCGTTAACTAATCGAGCGCCGTCGAGGTGCATCTTTAAATCGTGCTGTTCAGCGAGGGTACGCGCTTGGTCGAAGTAGTCTTGAGAAATCACCTGACCGGCATGCGTGTTCTCAAATGCGAGTAGTCGGGTAATTGGAAAATGAGGATCATTTGGCTTGATGCGTTCGGCGATAGTGTCTAAAGACAGAGTACCATCGGCTTCGACTTCGATGGTTTGTGGCACGATGCCTCCGAGCACCGCAGCGCCGCCTGCCTCATAGCGATAGGTGTGATATTCCTGACCCACGATATATTCTTCACCGTTACGACAATGACTGAGCAAACCTAATAAGTTACTTTGTGTGCCGGAACTGCAGAAAAGCGCATCCTCTTTACCTAACCACTGGGCAACGCGCTGCTCTAACGCGTTAATTGTGGCATCTTCACCATACACATCGTCACCCACATCAGCACGAATCATCGCATCACGCATGGCAGATGTTGGCTGGGTCACTGTATCGCTTCTTAAATCCATTTGCGTCTCGCTTAACTAGTTATTGTTTTGAACAAAGCGTTCTAAGGCGGTGGTTGTTAAGTGGTCAAAGTATAGGGATAATGAACCGCATTGAACAGATGAGAAAAAGCGACGCGATATGAAAGTATATGACAACGTATTGGAAATGATCGGCAACACGCCGTTGGTAAAAGTGAACAACATCGATACAGGTCCCTGCGATTTGTATCTTAAGTTAGAGCTGCAAAACCCGGGTGGGTCTATCAAGGACCGCATCGCCGTTGAGATGATTAATGCGGCTGAGCGTGATGGCAAATTGAAGCCAGGCGATACCATCATCGAGGCGACTGCAGGCAATACAGGCTTGGGCTTGGCGTTAGTTGCGGCGAGTAAGGGCTACCCCTTGATGATCGTAATGCCTGATAAAATGAGCCAAGAGAAAGTCAACAATTTGCGTGCGATGGGGGCGACTGTCAAACAGACTCGCTCAGATGTACAAAAAGGTCACCCTGAATACTACCAAGATATGGCCGCTCGCTTAGCCGAAGAAAACGGCTGGTTCTATGTAAACCAATTTGAAAACCCTGCCAACGTAGAAGCGCATTACAAAACCACGGGTCCAGAGATTTGGCAACAAACGGATGGCGACATTGATGCCTTCGTTTGTGGTGTCGGTTCAGGCGGCACCTTAACAGGTATTGGGCGCTATCTCCGTGAGCAAAAGTCCGATGTTGATTTAGTGCTTGCCGATCCTACTGGCTCAATTTTGGAACCATTAGTGAATCGTGGAGAGCATGTCGAAGCGGGCAGCTGGTTGGCCGAGGGTATTGGCGAGGATTTCGTTCCAAAAATCTGCGAAATTGAATTAGCCAATAAAGCCTACGCGATTTCAGATAAAGAAGGTATGCAGATGGCGCGTCAGGTGCTTGAGAAAGAGGGTGTTATGGTGGGCTCTTCGAGCGGCACCTTAATCGCTGCTGCAGTGCGTTATTGCCAAGATCAAACCGAGAAAAAGCAAGTGGTGACACTTGCGTGTGATACGGGTAATCGCTACTTATCGAAGTTATTCAACGATGAGTGGATGCGTGAAAATAATTTGCTGTAAGGAGTTGTAATAATGGCATCAAATAAACCAATGAAATTTGCGACACGCACCATTCATGGTGGTCAGTCACCCGAGCCGGTTACCGGGGCTGTCATGCCTCCGATTTTTACCAGCTCAACCTATGCGCAAGAGAGTCCGGGCGAACATAAAGGCTTTGAGTATTCTCGTTCGCACAATCCAACGCGTTTCGCATGGGAGCGCGCCGTCGCGAATTTGGAAGGGGGCACACAAGGTCTTGCCTTTGCTTCGGGCATGGCGGCGACCTCTACAATTTTAGAGTTGCTTGATAGTGGCGATCACGTGGTCGCTATGGATGACTTATACGGTGGCAGTTTCCGTTTGTTCGATAAGGTACGTGGGCGTTCAGCGGGACTTAAGTTCTCATACGTTGACCTTGCCGACATTAAGCAAGTCGAACAGGCGCTGACCTCAGAAACACGTATGATTTGGGTTGAAACACCCAGCAACCCTATGTTGAAACTGGTTGATATTGAAGCCATTGTGAAAACCGCAAAGGCACACAACCCAGACATCATCGTGGTAGTGGATAACACCTTTGCGACGCCTTTCAATCAACGCCCGATTGAGCTCGGTGCTGATATCGTTATGCACTCGGCGACTAAGTATCTAAATGGTCACTCCGATATGGTGGGTGGTATCGCCGTTGTAGGTGATAACCAAGACCTAGTCGAACAGATGCTATTCTTGCAAAATTCGGTCGGTGCTGTTGCGGGTCCGTTTGACTCCTATTTAGCGCTCCGTGGTGTTAAAACGTTAGCGCTGCGTATGCGTCATCACAACCAAGCAGCGCTCGAGTTGGCGCAATGGCTCGAGCAACATCCGAAAGTCGAGAAGGTGATCTACCCAGGTCTTGAAAGCCATCCACAACACGCGCTTGCGAAGCGTCAGATGTCCGGTTTTGGCGGCATGATCTCAATTTTACTGAAAGGCGATTTGGCAGCTGCTCGTAAGTTCTTAGAGTCGGTCGAAATCTTTGCGTTGGCAGAAAGTTTAGGTGGGGTTGAATCGTTAATCGAACACCCTGCGATTATGACACATGCTTCAGTACCCAAAGAAAATCGTGAGAAACTAGGTATCTTAGACAACTTTGTTCGTGTGTCGGTGGGTATTGAAGATCTGGACGATCTTAAAGCCGATCTCGATGCGGCTTTAAACGCGTTCTAAACGATATTATCGATTAAAAGTAAAGCTATACAACTTAAAAACCGGTCGCGAGACCGGTTTTTTTATATATAAATCAGTGGTTTATACATTATTTTACAGTTTCGTCATAATTGATTAGGCTTAGGAATAACAAAAAACTGCAGTTTGCAGTGACAAAAATGTTCGCTAAAGAAGGAAAGAATTATGCTATTGAGCCTACTGTTACTTCAGGGACTCGTAGCCGCGTTATTGTTTTACGGCTTAGTCGGTCAGTATCAATCTAAACCGCTTTGGAGTTTATTAGCGGTATTGACCGCAGGGTTTATTCCTCCACTTAACTGGGGTCTGTTGCTTGCAGCGATCGGGCACCGCATGTGGAAGCGTTCTCCAGCGATGCGTCAGTCTATTCACGAACCTCAAGCACGGATGTAATTGCCAATGTCAGCAGTACGTCCGTTTCATTTAGCCTTACCCGTAAAGTCCCTCGACAACGCCCGCAAGTTCTATGGTGAGATCCTGGGGCTGGAACAAGGTCGTAGTAGTGACGATTGGATCGACTGGAACTTCTTTGGTCATCAATTTGTGACGCATGTGGCACCTGAAATAGCGGGTGTTAAAAACCACAGCGGCGTCGATGGTCACAATGTGCCCGTGCCTCACTTCGGTGTCGTGTTATTACGCGAAGATTGGGACGATGTGGCGCGTAAGATTGCTGACTCTGATATTGAGTTTGTCATCGAGCCTTATATTCGTTTTCAAGGCAAACCGGGCGAGCAAGGCACGATGTTTTTCTACGATTACTGCGGCAACGCGCTTGAATTCAAAACGTTCAAAAGCGATGACGATATCTTCGCAACTTAAACCTTGAGCGGCTGACTGGGCTCGGCCGCGATATTCCCACCACTTAATATAATCCCAACCCGTTTCCCGGCGAATCGACTTCGCTCTTGCTTCAGCGCCGCCAGCGTGATCGCTGAGGATGGTTCTATAATGATTTTAAGACGCTGCCAGATCAGTTCCATGGCCGCTTTTGTGTCTTTATCTTCAACGACAAGCACAGCACTTACGTGGCGTTTTAATATTTCGAAATTATATTCACCCAATTGCGTCAGTAAGCCATCGCAAATACTACGAGGTGGTTTAGCGGGTTGCCGGATACCCGTGCTGAGTGACTCAAACCCATCATTAGCGAGCACCGGTTCAGCGCCATAAACTTCGAGTCCTCGTGCCGCTAGGCAGGCGCCTGCAAGCAGGCCGCCGCCACCTAAAGGGGTGATGACAGCGTCTAAATCTTCAACTTGTTTGAGTAGCTCCAGCGTAGCCGTCCCTTGTCCCGCGATAATATCGGGGTGATCGTAGGGTGGAATAAATGTCTCACCGGTATGCGCTCGTTCTGCTGCGAACCGCTCTCGCGCTTCCATACCCGGCTCTATCGTGACTATTGTGGCACCGCTGGCTTCAATATTGTTGCGTTTTATAGCAGGCGCGTTATTGGGCACCGCGACCGTAACGGAGATGCCTAAACGTGCTCCAGCATAGCCTAGCGCTGCACCGTGATTACCGGATGATACGGTAAATACACCGGCTTTACGCTGTTGCTCTGACAGAGATAGCAAGGCATTGCTGGCGCCGCGATACTTAAACGCCCCGGATTTCTGAAGGTTTTCGCACTTAAAGAAAACCTCACAGTCAAGGGCATCATTGAGCTCCGAACATGTGAGCACCGGTGTGTGCTTAATAAAACCTTCCAAGCGATTGGCAGCTAATACAATGTCATCGTAGCGAGGCAAGCTTATTTTAGGCATAATACGGGTCCTTCAGCGAAAACGAGGATTGCTTGTGGGTCAATTAAATACGTTTCAACGCATCCGCGCGATGGAAACCGAAAAACAATCATTGTTTGCATTGTATCTGTGCGAGCGGATGCTGCCAAATTATGAATTTTTTCATCAGCTCACGGGGTTCGGTGAACTCAAACCGTTACGTGGTGCACTCAACGCGCTATGGGACCGTCATGCAAATCCTAAACACAGCAAAATCAACGCAGAGCGTTGGCAAGAGAAAGTCGATGAAGTGACGCCGAGTGAATACGGTCATGACATGCTCGGAGTTTATCCTGCGATGGATGCCTGTACTGCTATCAGCACCTTGCTACAGGGCGTGCTTGATAAAGACGCAAAAAACTTTGTCGATGTGGCAAAAGTATCACAAGCCTCGGTGGCTAAATTCATAGAGCTCAATATTGCCGATGAGGTGCCCGCCGAGCAGTTACGAGAGGTGGTTAATCAACACGAGCTGTATCAGTATGAAGTTGAAATGCAGCAGGCGATGCTCAATTACCTCGAAGCGCAACCAACCGTCACTAAGGCACTGGTTAATCAGCTGAAGCAAATGGTGGCCGATGAAGGTATTTCTAACATCGGCCTTGAAGTGAATCAGTCATCAGACTGACGTGCGTAGATCGTTAGCCATCCGAAAATGCCGAAGATAAGAATCTGCCAGCCATCTCCCTTTTTCCAAGGGAGCTGAGCTTTCATCGTGGCAACAAAAATCCCCAGCAATAACAAATGCATAATCACAAGTACGCCGAGTAACATAGCAATCAGACCATAAGCTTGGGTGCTCATGTCGACGACTAAACCCGATAAAAGCGCAAGCAAAGCAATCCATATAATGGCAAAAATCGCTTTGCCGAGAAGTAAAATCATATTCATACGTGTGTTGTCTCTTCAGTTGATGGAGTGAGCAACCTAAAGCTGACTTGACCGTGATGCTTCTCTCGGAGGATATCAAAGTCATTGAAGACTTCAGGCGGCAAGTTGTGCTCACTTTCGACATAAATCAGCGAGTCCGAATGTAACCACTCACCTCGTTTCAGCGCTTCAAGCGTCGGACTGACGAGTGATTTATTAAACGGTGGATCGATAAATACGATGTCTAGTTTAGTGGGTTGAGTTGACTCCGCGTTTAGCCAATCGAGCGCGCTTTGTTGTATCACATTAATTTGTGGTGCCGATAAGCGACTGACATTTTGATTCAATTGCCGCGCCGCCGCCTTGTCCATTTCTATCAGAGTTACCTGTTGGGCGCCTCTCGATGCGGCTTCAAAGCCTAAGCTACCGCTGCCAGCAAACAAATCGACAACCTGAGCGCCTTGAATATCAAATTGCAGCCAATTAAATAACGTCTCTCGTACGCGGTCCGTGGTAGGGCGAAGCCCCTCGGCTGTTAGTATGGGCAGCTTGCGCCCGCGCCATTGCCCGGCAATAAGGCGCAACTCTCCTGTTTTCTTGTTGCTTTGTTTTCTCACAATATAATTGGCCTGGTTAATTATCTGGGTGCGTCGTCAGTTTCGCTACAGCGTGGTAAACTATCACTAGTTTAACGATTTAATGGTTGTAGTTCCAAGGTATTCAATTATGGCAAAAGGTTTGTTTTCTATGTTTCGACGCAATAAATCGTCGAAACAAGATGAGAAAGAAATAAAACAAGATGAGCAAGAGCAGCAGTCGACCCCACGTGATGCTGATGCAACGGAAGACTGTGCGCAAGTGACGGCCGATTCTGCCGCAGGAAAGCCGTTACCTGAGGTCGAGCCGGAACCTCCTAAGCAGTCTGAACCCGAACCTGAGCTCGACCCAGAACCTGAGGTTGTCTCTGCAGAGGGGACAAGATCTGAGTCTAACATTGAGCCTGAGCCTGAGCCTGAGCCCGAGCCTGAAGCCGCTCCAGCAATAGAACCTGAAGTTGAATCAACACCCGAAGCGGCACCCGCTAAGAAGAAGGGGCTTTGGGCTCGCCTGACCGAGGGACTCAAGCGGACATCGGGCAGTATTGGTTCGGGCTTATTCGGCGTCTTTAAAGGTAAGAAGATCGATGACGATCTGTTTGAAGAACTTGAAACTCAATTATTAATGGCTGATTTAGGCGTAAAAACGACCACAAAAATCATCGATAATCTGACGCAACAAGCGGATCGCAAACAACTTAAAGATGCCGAAGCACTATATGAATTGCTGCAAGAGCAGATGGAAGCCTTGCTCGAGCCGGTCGATAAGCCGCTCGCGATTGATACCAGTAAAACGCCGTATGTCATTTTGATGACCGGTGTAAATGGAGTGGGTAAAACCACCACCATTGGTAAGCTCGCTAAACAGTTCAAACGTGAGGGCAAGTCAGTCATGCTCGCAGCCGGGGACACGTTCCGCGCCGCTGCCGTAGAACAGTTACAGATCTGGGGCGAACGCAACGAAATTCCTGTTATTGCACAACAGACCGGTTCTGATAGTGCATCAGTATTGTTCGATGCGATGCAGGCCGCTAAAGCGCGGGGTATCGACGTACTGATTGCCGATACAGCAGGCCGCTTGCAGAATAAATCGAATTTAATGGAAGAGCTAAAGAAAATTGTGCGGGTAATGAAAAAGCAGGATCCGCAAGCGCCACACGAAGTGATGCTGACGTTAGACGCGGGCACTGGCCAAAATGCAATCTCGCAAGCCAAACTGTTCACCGAAGCTGTCGGAGTGAGCGGAATTGTAATGACGAAATTGGATGGTACCGCTAAAGGCGGTGTGATTTTTGCCGTAGCCGATGAATTTAAAATTCCTATTCGATACATCGGTGTGGGCGAGCAATTAGATGATTTACGACCATTTATCGCGCGAGACTTTATTCAGGCGTTATTTGACCGTAAGCTAGACCAAGAATAAAGCAACCTTAAGACACTATGATACGCTTCGAGCAAGTCAGTAAAACCTATCCTGGGGGTCACCAAGCCCTCAGTCATGTTGATTTTCATGTTAAACCCGGCGAGATGGCGTTTCTGACAGGGCACTCCGGCGCGGGTAAAAGCACCTTACTCAAGTTAATCAGTGTGATGGAGCGCCCGACTGCTGGTAGAGTGCGTATCAATGGCCATGACCTCAATACGATTAAGCCGAAACAGGTTCCTTTTGTACGTCGCGATATCGGTATGATATTTCAAGATCACCGATTGTTAATGGACAAGTCAGTGTTCGATAACGTCGCGCTCCCCTTGATCATTGAAGGTTACAGCGTTCAGGAGGCACGCAAGCGGGTACTTGCGGCCCTTGAAAAGGTTGGCTTGGCCGACAAATACCGGCATTTTCCTATGATGCTCTCGGGTGGTGAACAACAGCGTGTCGGTATTGCACGCGCTATCGTAACAAAGCCACCGCTATTACTAGCAGACGAACCGACGGGTAATTTAGACCCTAAGCTCTCAATGGACATTATTCGGCTATTTGAGGAGTTTAACCAAGTCGGTGTATCGGTACTCATTGCTACGCATGATTTAGGTCTCATTGCGCGGTTAAAATATCGGACGTTGACCTTAAAAGAAGGGCGGCTCATTAATGATGGCCTAGAGGAGCAACCGGCATGAGCTTATTGTTCCGCAACCGAGTCGTCGAAAAAGGTGCTCAACAACAAACCAGCTTGCCGTTTTGGCGGCGTATTTTGATGATCCCGGTGCATCATTTGCAACAGGCGGTCAGTAGTCTAGGGGAGTTGTGGCGTAATCCTATTGCGAGCTTAATGACTGTTGCTGTACTTGGTTTGAGCTTAACGCTACCTAGCGCACTCTATGTGATGGTAAAAAACACCTCCCAAATTGCTGGACAGTGGCAGCAAGCCTCTGAAATTTCTTTGTTTCTGCGTACCGATGCAAGCCAGCAATCGGTTGCTACATTAAAGCAGCAGATAAGTATCCGTAATGACGTCGAATCGGTTCAGTGGGTTACCAAACAAGAAGGGTTTGAGCAGTTTAAAGCGACTTCTGGTTTTGGTGAAACATTGGATTATTTTGACAGTAACCCGCTTCCCGATGTACTGGTTGTAACACCAGCGCAACAAGCACGCACACCTGCGCGGGCGCAGGCATTGCTTGAAGAACTACAACAGGCTCGCGAAGTGCAGATGGGTAAACTCGATGTTGATTGGCTGTCTCGTCTGCAAGCGATTGTTGATTTAATTCAGGATGTATTGGCCGCATTAGCGCTGCTTTTATGTATCTCTGTCATTCTGATCGTGAGCAATACAATCCGACTGAATATACTCAGTAAACGTGATGAAATCGTGATTATGAAACTCGTCGGAGCCACTGATGCATTCATTCAACGGCCGTTTCTGTATACCGGTGTTTGGTATGGTGTGGCAGGCGGTGTGATTGCATGGTTGGCAACCCAGTTATTGATCTGGTGGATTGGTTCTGCCGTAACCAATGTAACTGAATTATATCAGTCACAGTTCTCGCTTTCAGGATTGACTGTCGGAGAGATGTTAATGGTCTGGTTGGTTGCCGTTGCGCTGGGTTTAATCGGTAGTTTTTTAGCGGTGCGAAAGCACATAAAAAGTATCGAACCCGAGGCATGATCGAAAACGATCGCAAGACTTGCGTTGACAAACATGCGCGTTATACTGAGATTCTTGGCGATTGTTTTTTCGGGTCCAGCAATGACGACCTGTTGCGCTGAACGGAACTTGTGTGTAAAAAAACGGTCATACGGATAGGCTATGCTAGTCGATACATGTAGTGAGTAATTAGAGGTTGTTAAATGAGCACTGAATTAAA